>CAMQPJ010000001.1 GCA_947003675.1 uncultured Collinsella sp.
GCGGCGCGGTCGCGGGCGTCGGCGGCGGTTTGGCGCTGGCGGCGGTAGTCGATCATGCCTTGGATGATGGGCTTGCCAAAGCTCACGACATCATCGTTGTATATGGCGGTTCGGGCTGCGAGGAGGCAGTCGGTAAAGTCCATATGGGTCTTGCCAAAGAGTTTGACGGCAAGGGCGACAACGGTGGGCTCGTCGACCATGACGTCATCGAGCAGCCTTTTCATGGCCGCAGCAATCTCAACGCGGGGAACCTTATAGACGTCGCGCAGCGTGACCACGACGCGCGTGATGATTTCGGGGTAGACACGAGCGGTGCGCGTGGCGATGACCTTGGCGGCGCGCGGTGACAGAACTTCGTCGTCGTCAAGCAAGTAACGTAGTATGACGGTCTCGTCGATGATGGTGCTACTCATGGATATCTACTTCCTCGGGACCCAAAATCGAATCGTCGCTTTCTGTAGCAAGGTACTCAATCCAGGCATTGCGCTCCTCGGAGCGGCGATTGGGGTCCCCATATGCTTTGAGCAATCCATAGGCGGCTGTGCCGTCCTTTGAGCGCACGGCGACCGGTTGAAAGGGAAGCTTGCGCATCAAAATGCTCTGCGCGACAAAAAGGCGCACGGCCTCGGCGAGCGATGTGCCCATGGCGTCGTAGAGACGCTCGGCATGCTGCTTGTCTTCTTCGCGAATGCGCACCTGCAGGATGGCTCGTTTTTGAGTCGATGACATCACTGGCCTCCCTTAATAAGCGTGCAATTTGAATAGTCAAATACAGCATTGGCTAATAATAGCCAATCTTACAACCACTACTTTATTGCATTAGAGTAACTGAGTGTAAACGATATTACAAACGTACTACATCCTTCAAAAGCGAGCGTGAAATCTTTCTTGGGCGTACGCATGTAATACACTCAACTTTATAGCTACCCAAGAATAATTCCAACCTGCCAAAACCCCTGCAATACACCCGTATTGCAGGGCCTATGCTCACGTTTGCCCCCTGCAACTGCGTATATTCAACCTGTATACCGTTGGAGAAATTCTATCGAGTGCCTGTTTCGCCGCTTGCGCTCGATACGCCGATGCCGGACCACGGGCGGTCCGGGGCAACGTCGACAGGGTCTCTCCGGCATGGGATTCAGGAGGGAGTGAACAACATGGGCAATAAACGAGTCGTAGCCGATTCTTCGCGCTGCATTGGGTGCCAAACCTGTATGGCGGCGTGCATCGAGGCACACGATATTCCCGGCAACATCGCCGCACCTCGCTTGCGCGTAACGCGTACGTACGAGATCTCCGCACCGGTGGCGTGCCACCACTGCGAGGACGCTCCATGCGCCAAGGCCTGTCCTACGGGCGCCTTGTTCTTTGATCCAAAGAACCATCGCATCGGCGTCAACGAGGACAACTGCATCGGCTGCAAGAGCTGCGTCATGGCATGCCCCTTTGGCGCCGTGAGCGTGGCGACCACGCAGGTCCCCGTCTTGATGGGCGACGTGCGCGTGGGTTCGCAGACTAAGAGCTTCGTGCTCAAGTGCGACCTGTGCGTGGACCGTCCCGGCGGTCCGGCGTGTGCCGAGGCGTGCCCGACCAAGGGCCTCACCCTGGTAGACGAGGAACGCCTGGCGGAGCTGACTGCCGAGCGTGCTTGCGCCACCATCGAAAACGAGGCGTAAGCGGACGGCCAAACAGGCCCAATGATTGTCAAATAAGTACCGAGCATTCGGTAGCAGAGAAAGGAAGGAGGGTGTCATGGAGAAGCATAAAGTGATTTGCCCGTACTGCGGCGCCGGTTGCCAGTTTAACCTCTTGGTCCAAAACGGCCAGGTCGTGGGTACCGAACCGCTCAACGGCATCACCAACCAGAGCGAGCTGTGCCTTAAGGGCATGAGCGGCTACGACTTCATCAACGACACCAAGATCTTGACTCCTCGCGTACTGCACCCGATGATCCGCCGCACTAAGGGCGCGGATCTTGAGCGCGTAAGCTGGGACGAGGCACTGGATTTCACCGCATCTAAGATGCAGGCCATAATTGACGAATATGGTCCTAACGCTGTCATGACCACCGGCTCTTCGCGAGGCGGCGGCAATGAGGCGAACTACGTCATGCAGAAGTTTACGCGTGCGTGCATCGGCACCCACAGCGTGGACAACTGCGCCCGTACTTGACACGGCCCTACTGTCCTCGGTCTGATGGACACGGTTGGTTCAGGTTGCATGTCATGCTCCATCCCCGGTATGGAGGATGCGGGCTGCATTTTCCTCTTCGGCTATAACCCTGCCGATTCGCACCCCATCGTCGCAAGGCGTATCGTGCGAGCCAAAGAAAAGGGTTGCAAGATCATCGTCGCCGACCCGCGCCATATCGAAACCGCGCGTATCGCCGATCTCTACCTTCCGATCAAGAACGGTTGCAATGTTGCGTTCCTCAACGCCTTTGCCAACTGTCTGGTCAACGATGGCCTCTACGACAAGGAATTCGTCGCCGAGCACACGAACGGCTTTGACGAGTGGTGGGAGACCATCAAGAACTACACTCCCGAATCCGTACAGGACATCACGGGTGTCGAGCCCGCGCTGATCCACCAAGCTGCCGAGATGTACGCCACGGCGAAGCCCTCTGCCATCATTGGCTGGGGCATGGGCGTATGCCAGCAGAAGCAGAACCTGAAGACGGTGCACACCATCGCCTCCATCGCCTGCGTTGCCGGCCAGATCGGCAAACCCAATTCCGGCCTCGCGCCCGTGCGTGGTCAGAACAACGTCCAGGGCTCCTGCGATATGGGCACGCTGCCTAACCTGTACCCTGGCTACCAGAAGGTCACCGACCCGGCAGTGCGTGCCAAGTTTGCCAAGGCTTGGGGCGTGCCCGAGGAAAAGCTCCCGCTCGAGGAGGGCTACAAGCTCACCGACCTGGGTCACCTGGTCGACGAGGGCAAGGTGCACTGCTTCTACAACTACGGCGAGGACCCGGTGCAGACCGAGCCCGATTCGGCCGGTATGCGCAAGACGCTCTCCGAGCTGGATCTGTTCATTTGCCAGGACATCTTTATGACGCAGACGACCATGCTCGCCGACGTCATCCTGCCTGCCACCTCTTGGGGCGAGCACGAGGGTGTCTTTACCGCATCCGACCGTAGCTTCCAGCACTTTGACGCGGCCGTTCCGCCCAAGGGCGAGTGCCGCCACGACTGGGAGATCTTCGCGGACCTGTCCACGCGTATGGGCTACCCCATGCACTACGACAACACCGAGCAGATCTGGAACGAGTGCATTAGCCTGTGCCCCAACTTTGTGGGCGCAACCTACGAGAAGATGGCTCCCGAGGGCGGCTACGCCCAGTGGCCGGTCAAGAGCACCGATGTAAACGACCACGGTACGCCCGACATGTTCGCTGGTGGCAAGTTCACCACCAAGGACGGCCGCGCCAACCTGATGGCGCACGACTGGGAGGCGCCCTCCGAGCTTCCCGACGATGAGTACCCGCTCATCCTGTGCACCGTCCGTGAGGTCGGCCACTACAGTTGCCGCTCGATGACCGGCAACTGCAAGACGCTGGCGCTGCTCGCCGACGAGCCCGGCTTTGTCCGCATGAATCCCGCGGACGCCCAGGCGCGCGGCATCAAGAACGGCGACATCGTCTCGATTCACAGCCGCCGCGGCCAGGTATACAGCCGCGCCGACGTGAGCGACCGTATCAACAAGGGCACGGTCTATATGACCTACCAGTGGTGGATTGGCAAGTGCAACGAGCTGACCATTCACAAGGTCGACCCGGTCTCGCATACGCCCGAGGACAAGTTCTCCGCCTGCCAGGTCGATCCAATCGCCGACCAGGTCTGGGCCGAGGGCGAGGTGGAGCGTCAGTACACCGAGCTCAAGCAGGCTCTGGTGGACGCCGCCGCTCCCCAGGACGTTGAGCCCGGCGCCGCCAAGTTCGACGACGAGACACACGTGAACCAAATCGTGTAGTCCCGTTCTCGTTGGCTTTTTGGGCCGGGCGTCCCGTACGTTCGGGAGCCCGGCCCGTTATTTTGAAAGGAAGTGGGGATGAACCGCTTCATCGACATCAACCCGGAGAGGTGCATCGGCTGCGGAACATGCCAGTCCGCCTGTGCCGACGCCCACCGGATGCAGGGTCTTCAGGATACGCCGCGTCTGGCGCTCGTGAAGACCGGCGGCATTTCGGCCGCCCTTGCCTGCCACCATTGCGAGGGTGCCCCCTGCGCCGAGGTTTGCCCGGTGAATGCCATCGAGCACGATGGCGATCGCATCCATGTCAAGGAGCAGGAGTGCATCGGGTGCAGGCTGTGCGCCATCGCGTGCCCCTTCGGAGCCATCCATCCCGATGGCACGTCTATCGCCGGTGTCGCAGGCATGTGCGACCCGACGCCTTCGTATCCTAAGTCCCTGAGCAGCCTGCTTACGTGGGCTCCCGGCCAGTACACCTGCGCTGTCAAGTGCGACCTGTGCGCCTTCGATCCGGACGGCCCGCATTGTGTGGCGGCGTGCCCCACCAAGGCGCTGACCGTTATGGGCGGCGCGGCCGATCGCGAACTCGACGAGGCCAAGCGCCTGCGCTCGATTGAAAACGGTCCGGTCGTCGACGTTACCGCTGTGGCCCAGGGCCTGTCCGAGAAAGCAGAAGGGAGCGTAAACAATGGATAGCATGACGCTGTTTATCGCATCGCTTGCCGTCTCGTGCATCGGTGCGCTCGCTTCGGTTCTGCTGATCAAGGCCGATAACGCCGCCAAGACCGCCGGCTGCCTTATCGGCGCCGCCGCCGCGGTGCTTTCGTTTGTGGCCGGTATCCAGGCCGTGCTGGGCGATGTCACGTCGGTCGACACCATCGTGTTCTTCCCGTTTGCCCATTTCCAGCTGCTGCTCAATCAGCTGTCCGGCCTGTTCGTGGCGCTCATCTCGGTGCTCGCGTTTGCCGGTTCGATCTACGGTCTCAACTACTTTGATGAGTACCCGGGCAAAAAGGGCCGCGCCGGCTTCTTCTTTAACACCTTCGTGGCGTCCATGATGCTCGTCATCACCGCCGACAACGTGTTTTGGTTCCTGGTCGCCTTTGAGCTCATGTCGCTGACCTCGTACTTCCTGGTCGTGATCGAGGAGAATGAGAACTCCATCCATGGCGGTTGGCTTTACTTTGTGATCGCGCACGTGGGCTTTGTGCTCATCATGGCGAGCTTCCTCACCATGACCAACTTCGCCGGTGGCTCGTTTGCCTTTGCGGATTTCCGCGCCACGCAGTTTAGCCCCGCGGTCGCATCCGTGTGCTTCGTGCTTGCCTTCTTTGGCTTTGGCGCCAAGGCCGGTATCATTCCGCTGCACGGCTGGCTGCCCAAGGCACATCCCGAGGCGCCGTCCAACGTGTCGGCCCTCATGTCCGGCGGCATGATCAAGATCGGTATCTTCGGCATCCTCAAGGTTGGTCTCGACCTGCTCTCCGCCTCGGGCGTTCAGGTCTGGTGGGGCCTTATGGTCATGGTCTTCGGTGCGATCTCGTCGGTTCTCGGCGTGGCTTTCGCCCTGCAGGAGCATGACATCAAGCGCCTGCTGGCCTATCACTCCGTCGAGAACATCGGCATCATTCTGCTCGGCGTCGGCGCCTCCATGGCCGCCATGGCGCTCAACTCGGTCGGCATCGCCGTCCTGGCCCTGATGGCCGCCCTCTACCACACGTTTAACCACGCGATGTTTAAGGGCGAGCTGTTCTTGGGCGCCGGCGCGCTGCTGTACTCCACGGGTACGCGCAATATGGAGAAGATGGGCGGCCTGTTCCGTCGTATGCCGGCAACGGCCATCTGCTTCCTTGTTGGCGCGCTGGCCATCTCGGCCATCCCGCCCTTCAACGGCTTTGTGTCCGAGTGGTTTACCTACCAGTCGCTCTTTAACGCCGCCATGCAGGGCGACAAGGCCGTCATGATCGTGGCCGTGTTCGCTGCCGTCGCGCTTGCCATTACCGGCGCGCTGGCCGTCACGTGCTTCGTCAAGGCCTATGGCGTCTCCTTTGCCTCCGCGCCCCGCTCCGAGGCCGCGGCCAATGCTAAGGAGGTTCCCGCCCCCATGGTGTTTGCGCAGGGCCTGCTCGCGGCCATCTGCGTCGTGCTGGGCATTGGCGCTCCCGTGATCGCGCCCGTGCTGGTCGATGTCGCCGCGTCCGTGCTGCATCCGTACGGTGGCGTGTTTGCCGCCGAGGGCATGGAGCTCATGAACCAGTACTCCGGCGCTGCCACCTCCACGCCCGCGATCGCTATTGCGCTCGTGGTGCTCGTCGGCCTTGCCTGCGGCTATTGCAAGCTCAAGACCGTCGGCAAGGTGCAGAAGTCCCAGCCGTGGGCATGCGGCTATGCTCCCAACGAGCATATGCCCGTCGTGGCCACGACCTTTGCCTCCGAGGTGTCCTGGTTTATGCAGCCGCTCTACACGCTGCGTGACCGCTGCACGGCCGTCTGCTGGTCCATCGCGCACTTCTTCCAGAAGCTCA
This sequence comes from uncultured Collinsella sp., assembly GCA_947003675.1. Lineage (GTDB taxonomy): Bacteria > Actinomycetota > Coriobacteriia > Coriobacteriales > Coriobacteriaceae > Collinsella. The sequence goes on from CAMQPJ010000001.1 coordinate 6,501, forward strand.
CCGGTGTGGCCGAGGCTGTGGAGCCCGTACCCGACAAGGTTCTCGTCGATGCCCCGCATAAGGGTGTCGAGAAGCTCGCCGACCTCGCGACTAAGCTCGAGGGCGGCAACTACAGCATCTATATCTGCTACATCGTCGCGGCACTCGTGGTGTTCCTCGTGCTCGCCGTGCAAATGGGTTAAGGAGGGGAGAGCATGAACAACATCGTACTTGCCGTTCTGCAGGGCGTGGTCGTTATGGCCGTCGCGCCGTTCTTCTCCGGTCTCGGTCGCGTGATCCGCGCCAAGATGCACAACCGTCGCGGCCCCAGCATCATGCAGGACTACCGCGACCTGGCCAAGCTCTTTGCGCGCCCCGAGTCCCAGTGCGAGGACGCGAGCTTTGCGCTGCGCATTATGCCGCCGCTGTTCCTCGCCGTCGCCTTTATGCTCGCGATGGGCCTGCCGCTCTTTACGGCACAAAGCCCCATCCCGGTCTTTGGTGACGCCATCACCATCATGTACAGCCTGGCGCTCGCCCGCTTCTTCTTCGCCCTCTGCGGTGTGGATTCGTCCAACGCCTACGCCGGTATCGGCGGCGTTCGCGAGCTGCTCATGAGCGTGCTCATCGAGCCGTCCATGCTGCTGGCACTGTTTGCCGCCGCCCTGGTGTGCGGCTCCACCGACATCGCCACCATGGGTCAGCACATCATGACGGGCGCCATCGACGCACCGGTCGCCGTGATCCTCGCCGGCATCGCCTTTGCGATTGCCTGCTACATGGAACTCGGCAAGCTGCCGTTTGACCAGGCCGAGGCCGAGCAAGAGCTTCAGGAAGGTCCGCTCGCCGAGCTTTCCGGCCCGTCGCTTGCGATGGCCAAGCTCGCCATGTCCATGAAACAGGTTCTGGTCGTCGCTTGGTTCTGTGCGATCTTCGTCCCCTGGGGCGAGCCCGCGACCGTGGGTGCCGCCGCTGTTCTGGGCGCAGTCATCTTCCTGGTGAAGTGCCTGATCGACTTTGTCGTATGCGGCGTGATCGAGAACTCCTGCTCGCGTTCGCGCTTTAAGGTGCTTGGCAATCAGACCTGGGCCGTTGTGGGCATCGCCGTTCTGGCGTTTGTCTTCGTGGTCGTCGGCGTGTAGGAGAAGGGAGAAACAATGTCATTTGCAGTCAGTCTGTCCCTTCTCGGCTTGGTCGCTATCGCGGCCCCGATGGTGGCCTCGGTGCTCGTCGCCCTGTTCCCCCGTCCGTACGCCAAGTGGTTCAGCGTTTTGGGTGCCGCCGTCTCGACGGCCTGCACCATCGCCCTCGCCGCGAATTTCGCTGGCGCCGGCATGCCCGACACGCAGGCCCCCCTGATCTCGTTTGGGCAGACCCTCGTCATGGGATTCACCTTCGATCGCATGAGCACGCTGCTCGCGCCCGCCTTTGTGGGTATCGGCCTGCTTGTCGTGATCTATTCGATCCCCTATATGAGCAAGAATAACCGTGAGCATCCCGATGCGCCGCGTCGTCGCTTCTACGCGTACCTCGCGACCTTCATCGGCGCCATGGCCGGCCTCGTGTACAGCTCGACCCTTTTGGGCCAGCTCGTGTTCTTTGAGATCACGGGTGCGTGCTCTTGGGGTCTCATTAGCTACTACATGACGCCTACGGCCAAGAAGGCCGGCATGAAGGCCCTAATCATCACGCATATCGGTGCGCTCGGCCTGTATCTGGGCGCCGCCATCGTGTTTGCCCACACCGGCACCTTCGCCATTACCGCGATTGCAGGCCTCGACGCCAAGCTCAAGGCTATCGTCCTCTTGCTCGTGCTGTTTGCGGCCTGGGCCAAGTCCGCACAGGTCCCCATGTACATGTGGCTGCCTTCGGCCATGGAGGCGCCGACGCCTGTTTCGGCCTACCTGCATGGCGCCTCGATGGTCAAGGTCGGCGTGTGCGTGTTCGCGCGCGCACTCGTCTCTGCCGGCGAGATTCCCGAGATCGTGGGCTGGGTCGCCATTATTGACGCCATGGTCACCATGCTCTTTGGTTTCCTTATGTACCTGCCGCAAAAGGACATGAAGCGCCTGCTGGCCTTCTCCACGATCGCCCAGCTCTCCTATGTGTTCTTTGGTCTGGGCCTTTCGGTCTTTGGCAGCCAGCTGGCCTTTGATGGCGCCGTGTGCCACATCTTTAACCACGCTTTCGCCAAGACGCTGTTCTTCCTGATCGCCGGTTCGTTCTCCTTTACGCTCGGCACGCGTATGCTGCCCAAGCTTCGCGGCATCGTAAAGAAGTACCCGATCTCGGGCGTGGGCTTTGGTGTCGCGGCGCTCGCCATTGCCGGCGTGCCGCCCATGAACACGTTCTTCTCGAAGTTCCAAATCATCGCCGGCGGCTTTTCTGTGGGTGCCGGCAACGTCGCGATCCTGGTGCTCGTGTGCATCATGGTTGCCGAAACCGTCGCTACCTTCGCCTGGTTCCTCAAGTGGATGGGTTATTGCCTGCCCGGCGAGCCGAGCGACGAGGTTGCTGTGGGAGCCCCGCTTCCCCGCGCGATGGCGTTTGTGTTCATCGTGCTCATCATCATGGTTATCGTCAGCGGCCCGCTTTCGGCCAGCTGGATCGGTTAGGAGGTAGAACGACATGGGTTATTCGATCGTCAACATCCTTGGCGGCCTTCTGATCGTCACGTCCACCATGGTGGTCGTCTCCAAGAACATCAAGCACGCCATCAGCTGGTATGCGGTGCAGTCGCTGGTGCTCGTGGGACTGCTCGCTACGCTTGGTGCCACTACCGGTGCGCAGGAGCTGCTTATGTGGGCTGGATCTGCCTTTATCACCAAGGTCGTCCTGGTCCCTTATATCCTCAACCGCGCATACAAGAAGATGGGCGAGCCGAGCGACGCATCGCTCAAGGCCGGCCTTAAGCCCGCGTGGGCCATTTGCATCATCGCCGTCGAGGTCGCGATCTGCTTTGCCGTCGTGACGCAGATCAGCCTGCCCACGGCCGAGGTCGCAACGCCTGCGCTCGCCATTAGCTTCGCTCACTTCTTTGTGGGCCTCACCTGCATCATCTCGCAGCGCAACATCATGAAGCAGATCTTTGGATACTGCCTTATGGAAAACGGCAGCCACGTGACGCTCGCGCTTTTGGCCCCCACCGCTCCCGAGATCATCGAGATCGGTATCGCCACCGACGCCATCTTTGCCGTCATCATCATGTCCATCGTCGTGCGTCGCATTTGGGACGACTCCCACTCGCTCGATGCGCGCGACCTGTCCGAGCTGAGGGGGTAGTCCATGGAAACGTTGATTCTCGCCCTGCTCGCGACTCCTCTGGTGTTCTCGCTAGTCATGGCGTTTTTGCCCAAGAACACGTCCTATAACGTGTTTGCCGGTCTCAACCTGGTCTCCGTCGCAGCCGTCTTGGTGCTGTCGATTGTGACGGCCGGCGACGTCCTTATGAGCGGCGAAACCGCGAGCGCTCTTGGCCTGTGGTTCCACCTCGATTCGCTGGGCGCCATCTTTGTGCTGCTCATCGGCTTTATCGGTTTTCTTACGGGGCTGTTCTCGCTGCCCTATGTAAAGGCCGATATCGAGGAGGGCTCCATGCCCGCCGAGCGCGCCAAGCAGTATTTTGCGCTGTTTAGCCTGTTTGTGTTCACCATGCTGCTCGCGTGCCTGTCCAACAACATGATCCTCACGTGGGCCGCCGTGGAGGCAACCACGCTTTCCACCGTGTTCCTCGTGGGTATCTACAAGAACAAGACGGCCCTCGAGGCTTCTTGGAAGTATGCGATGGTCTGCACCGCCGGCGTGGCCTTTGGCCTGTTCGGTACGCTGCTGATCTACGCCAACGCCGCCGACGTGATTCCCAACGCCCACGAGGCCGCATTCCTGTCGTGCGTGCTGCCGTATGCCGACCAGTTCGACCCGACGCTCATGCGCCTCGCCTTTGCGTTTATCGTGATCGGCTTTGGCACCAAGGCCGGCCTGTTCCCCATGCACACTTGGCTGCCCGATGCCCACTCCCAGGCCCCGAGCCCTGTCTCGGCCCTGCTTTCGGGCGTGCTGCTTAAGTGCGCCATGCTTGTGATCATGCGCTTCTACGGCTTTACTATCCAGGCCGTGGGCGCCGAGTATCCGCAGCTTTTGCTGTTGATCGTCGGCACGCTGTCCATTTTGGTGGCTGCACTTTCGATGTTTCGCCAGGACGACCTCAAGCGCCGCTTTGCGTACTCGTCTGTGGAGAACGTGGGCGTTATCGCCCTGTGCCTGGGTATCGGTGGCCCACTGGGTATCGCCGCGGCCCTGCTGCACTGCGTGTTCCACGGCTTTACCAAGACGCTCGCCTTCTGCGTGTCCGGCAACATCCAGCACGCTTTTGGCACGCGTAGCCTGGCCAAGATCCAGGGCGTCGTCGAGGTTGCCCCCGCAACCGCCGCGCTCGCCGTCCTGGCGCTGCTCGGCCTTGGTGCCTTCCCGCCCTTTGGCATGTTTATCTCCGAGTTCCTGACTTTTGTCGCCGGTGTTACCGCCGGTCCCATGTGGCTGGTCGTCGTGGTCGCCCTCGGTCTTACCGTGGCCATCTCCGCGCTCACCCGCATCGCACTCAAGTCGGTATTCGGCCATGCACCCCAGGGTATGGGCAAGCATGAGGCCCCGGCGCTCATGCTTATCCCCGAAATCATCCTGGCCGTCATGATCTTGTGGTTTGGCATCGCCACCCCGCTGCCTCTCGTGCACGGTGCGGAGACCGCGACCGGCATCGTGCTCGAGCAGAGCACCGAGGAACTTCACGCGACGCCGATGTACCGCGCTGTGTTCGGTACCGAGACCGCTCAGAGCGAGGTGGAGTAACGAATGATTGAAACTGAGAACAAGGTGTATGCCCGTCGCTGCGAGAGCCATGTCGAGGCTCTGCGCCGCGCCGTTCCGGGCTGCATCGAGAAGGTCGAGTGGCAATGCGAGGACCAGCTGACGATTACCGTCAAGCAGGACAAGCTGCCCGAGGCCGTCCACTACCTGTATTACGAGCGCTACGGCTGGATTCCCGTGATCATCGGCAACGATGAGCGCAGCCTGTGCGGCCGCTACGCCGTGTACTACGTCATCTCCATGGAGGGGGAGGACCCCGGCTGGGTGACCGTGCGCACCGAGGTCGATCCCGCCAAGATGACATTCCCGTCCGTGACGCCGTTCGTCCCCGCCTGCGTGTGGGGCGAGCGCGAGCTGCGCGACATGTTCGGCCTGATCCCCGAGGGTCTGCCCGATCGTCGTCGCCTGGTGCTGCCCGACGATTGGCCCAGCGGCCTGTACCCGCTGCGCAAGGACTCCATGGACTACCGTTTCCGTCCCGCTCCCGCGAGCGACATGGAAAACTACGAGTTCTTGGCCGACGCCAAGGGCAAGGAGACCACGCTCGTTCCCATGGGCCCGCTGCACATTACCTCCGACGAGCCCGGCCACTTCCGCCTGTTCGTTGAGGGCGAGACGATCGTCGATGCCGACTACCGTCTGTTCTACGTGCACCGCGGCATGGAGAAGGTCGCCGAGACGCGCCTGAACTATGATGCCGTGACGTTCCTCGCCGACCGCATCTGCGGCATCTGCGGCTGCGCCCACTCGGTGGCCTACGCCGAGGCCGTCGAGCGCGCCCAGGGCATTCATGTCCCGCCGCGCGCCCAGTACATCCGCGCTATCATGCTCGAGGTCGAGCGCCTGCACTCGCATCTGCTCAACATTGGCCTGGCGTCTCACTACACGGGCTTCGACTCCGGCTTCCAGCAGTTCTTCCGCGTCCGCGAGAAGTCCATGGACCTGGCCGAGAAGCTCTCCGGTCACCGCAAGACCTACGGCCTCAACGTGATCGGCGGCGTGCGTCGCGACATTTTGGCCGAGCAGAAGCTCTCCACCCTCACGACCATCCACCAGCTGCGCTCCGAGGTTCAGGAGCTCGTCGACGTCTTGCTCTCGACGCCCAACTTTATTGAGCGTACGAGCGGTATCGGCATCTTGGACCGCAAGATCGCACGCGACTTCTCGCCGGTCGGCCCGCTCATGCGCGGTTCGGGCTATGCCCGCGACGTGCGCTTTGATCATCCCTTCGACGGCTATGCCGATCCGGATGTCCAAAAGATGCACGCCGCTACGGCCGACACCTGCGATGCCTTCGGCCGTACCGCCGTGCGCATCCAGGAGGTCTACGATTCGATCGACATGATCGAGACCATGCTCGAGAACTGCCCGTCGGGTCCCATCCTCACCACGGATTGGGAGTACACCCCGCACAAGTACGCCATCGGTGCCACCGAGGCGCCGCGCGGCGAGGACGTGCATTGGGCCATGCTCGGCAACAACCAGAAGTGCTACCGCTGGCGCGCCAAGGCCGCCACGTACAGCAACTGGCCGGTCCTGCGCTACATGTTCCGCGGCAACACCGTGGGCGACGCGGCGCTGATCGTCGGCTCGCTCGACCCGTGCTACTCCTGCACCGACCGCGTGACGGTGACCGATGTCGCCGCCAAGCGCGACCACGTGCTCGATAAGGAGCAGTTCGAGAACGTCTGGCGCGACAAGTCGCCGCTTGCGGGCGAGGGCACCGTGGCCGCTCCGCTCGATGAGGAGGCGCTCTAATATGCTGAAGCTTTGGAAGGTAAACGCCAAGGCCGGCGACGCGACGGTCAAGTACCCGTTTGCGCCGTTCCCCACCAACAAGGACATGCGCGGCAAGCCCGAGCACAATGCCGAGCTCTGCATCGCCTGCGGTGCCTGCGGCGTGGCGTGCCCGGCCGATGCCATTCGCATGGACACCGACCTTGCGGCCGATACCATTACCTGGTCGATCGACTACGGCCGCTGCATCTTCTGCGGCCGCTGCGAGGAGGCCTGCCCCATGGAGGCCATCAAGCTCACCGAGGAGTTTGAGCTGGCCGTCATGAGCAAGGACGACCTCACCAGCAAGAGCGTCTACACGCTCGAGCACTGCTCGCGTTGCGGCAAGCCGTTTGCCCCGCATAAGGAGATCGACTACGCCAAGCGCCTGCTGCAAAAGACCGGCGGCATGGAGGCCATCCAGGCCACCCGTACCGTCGGTATGTGCCAGGAGTGCAAGCGCGAGCTCGACGCCCTGCGCGCCGCATCGGCCGTAAAGACCGGCAACGCGCACGGCATGGCTGCCAACGAGACGCTTGCGTCCGGTGAGCCTCAGGGCCCCGGCATGGAGTATCTGGGCGGCCACGGCGTGAACCCGGAGTATATCGACCGCGAGCTCAACCCCGATGCGCCCGAGATTCCCGCCGGTCCGGCGCCGGTCGAGGGCATCATCATGGATTTTGAAACGAAGGAGGAGTAACCATGGCCGAACCCACGCTTTTGCCCGAGCGGCTTCAGTACCGCCCGACCAAGATCGAGCTCGACGAGAGCATCGAGAAGGCCAAGGCGACCCTTCTTAAGAAGATCAAGCGCTCGGTGTACGTCTACCGCGTTGACTGTGGCGGCTGCAACGGCTGTGAGATCGAGATCTTCGGTTCTATTACGCCCGTCTTCGACGTCGAGCGCTTTGGCATCAAGGTCGTGCCCTCGCCCCGTCACGCCGACGTGCTGCTGTACACCGGTGCCGTGACGCGTGCCATGCGCATGCCGGCCCTGCGCGCCTTTGAGGCCGCACCCGATCCTAAGATCGTGGTGTCCTATGGCGCGTGCGGCTGCACCGGCGGCATCTTCTACGATAACTACTGCGTCTGGGGCGGCACGGACAAGATCCTGCCGGTCGATGTCTACATCCCCGGCTGCCCGCCCAGCCCCGCGCAGACCATCTACGGCTTTGCCATGGCGCTCGGTCTGCTGGACCAAAAGCTCCATGCCGAGACCACGGTGGAGGCCGCCGGCGAGCAGGCCGATATCCTGCACCCCGGCGTGCCGTACAAGCTGCGCGTGGCCATCGAGCGCGAGGCTCGCGCCATGAGCGGCTACCGTTACGGCCGCGATTTGGCCAACGAGTTTATGGACACGCTCGAGGGTGCGCCCAAGGGCGATATCCGCGGTGCCATGGCGCTGCTCATCGACAAGCAGGACGATCCGCGCCGCGTCGAGGTGTACTCGGCGCTGCAGGATCTGGTGCTGGCCGGAGGTCGCTAGATGGAGCTCACGGACCGCTCTGGTTACTTTGCGGGCCCCGGTATGCTCGGCGGCTCTTTTGGCGATGCCTCGCGCGCAAGCGACGAGGCCGCCGAGGGCGTCGCCGACCCCTGCCTGGGCCATGCGCCCGACCAGGTGGTCTTTTACGAGCTCACGCGTAAGTTTGTGGAGACCGAGGAAGACGTTCCCCAGGAGGCCTGCGACGTGCTGTACTACACGCTCGCCGTGGGCCACCACACCGGCGTGCTCGACTGCTTTGAGCCGCGCTTGTCGGTGCCGGTGGATGTCTTCTATTCGCTCGTCGACGCGCTGCCGGAGGGGGAGGCCAAGACCAAGTTCGAGGCCATCCGCTCCTTTGGCGAGTGCCAGCTCGACAAGGCGGCGGTGCCGTCGCTGCTCGAGGCCTGCGATGCGCTGCTCGACGAGCGCGGTTTTCGCGGGTCGGCCAAGGCCGGCATCTCGGTGTTCGATGACGACTTTGGCCTGCATGCCCAGCAGGTCGCGTTCTTAATGAAGTTCCGCGATTTGGTGGAGCGCGTGCGCGATGTGTCGGGCGTGTATCTGACGGGAAGGTTGCAGTAATGGGTCGCGTTGTGGATGGCCGTGTGAACGGCGCCCCGTTTGCGGGTATCGTGCTCACGGCGGGAAGCGTGCTGCGTGCCGACGATGCCGCCGGCCCCGTGCTCTCCAAAAAGATGGAAGACGCACCCATCGCCGGTTGGTACACCATCGACGGAGGCCAAACGCCCGAGGACGACATCATCGAGGTCAAGCGTGAGCGTCCGCCTCGCCTGGTCTTGGTTGATGCCGCAGACATGGCGCTGCCCGTCGGCGCCATCCGCTTGCTCGACAAACGTGATGTGGCCCGCAAGTCGATGTTTACCACGCATTCGCTTCCCTTGTCGATTCTGATCGAAGAGATTGAGCAATCGTGCGATGATATCGTCTTCGTCGGAATTCAGCCGGGCGACACGGAGTTCTACAACCCCATGTCCCCGGAAGTCTTTGACGCCGTCGACGCCGTGTACGACGCCGTGGCCGCCAACGACTTTTCCCACTTTGTCCGCTTGGGGCAGGAGCTATAGCAGCGCTTGTCCCTGCTGATTAGGAAAGAAGTGATTGACATGGCAGATTCCAAGGTGGAGTACCCCGCTCCCGATTGCCTGGCGCCCGCCGCGATCGAGGCCAAGACCGAGGCCGCCGGCGTGACCAAGGCCAACCTGCCGGTCGCAAAGGCCTTTCTGTTGGCAATGTTCGCCGGTGCGTTTATTGCCTTCGGCGGCCTGTTCTTTACCGTGTTCTTGAGCGACAGCACTCTGGGCTGGGGTGCCCAGCGCGTCGTGGGCGGCCTGTGCTTTTGCCTGGGCCTGGTGCTGGTGCTGGTGTGCGGCGCCGAGCTGTTTACCGGCAACTCGCTTATGGTCTGCGCGCTCAAGAGCAAAAAGATCACCCTGGTCCAGATGCTCAAGGCCTGGGTCGTCGTGTGGGTCGGCAATTTTGCCGGTGCCCTGTTCATTGTCTTTTTGGTGTACATGGCCGGCATTTACAAGCTCAACGGCGAGGCGGTCGCCAATTCCATGGTGAGCGTCGCCGCCGGCAAGGTGACGATCGACTGGGTGACGATCTTCTTCCGTGGCATCCTGTGCAACATCTTTGTGTGCCTGGCCGTGTGGATCGGTACCGCCGGCAAGACCGTGGTCGATAAGGTCGTGGGCATTCTGCTGCCCATCGCCGCCTTTGTGGCCTGCGGTTTTGAGCACTGCGTTGCCAACATGTACTTTTTGCCCATGGGCGCCGTGATGCACGCGTGCGGCTATGGCGCCGACGTCGCCGGCGCCGATGCGCTCAACGCCGCGGGCATTGCGTTTAACCTGTCCGCTGCCACGCTGGGCAACATCGTGGGCGGCGCGGTTCTGGTCGCGCTCGGCTACTGGTTTATCTATGCCAAGAAGTCCGAGGCGTAAGGTGCCGTCTGTTTGACGTTGGGCCTCCCGCGGGGCGTTGCCGTGCGGGAGGCTTTTTGGGTCTGGGGCTCGTTGCCGTGCTGTTGGCCTGTTGTGTTTGGCTTGTGAAAGGGGTAATCGAGATGGCATCTGCTGTGAAGCGTGACGGTCGCGCCGTGGTGACCACATGCGGGGGATGCTATGCCGATTGCGCCTTTACGGCACGCGTTGAGGACGGTCGCGTGGTGGCCGAGTTGCCGGTGCCGGGGCACCCGTGCGCGGCGCGTGCCCTGTGCGCACGCGGGCGGCATCGCCTGTCTATGCCGTTTGACGAGCGCGACCGGATTTTGCATCCCATGCGCCGCCGAGCTGATGGCTCGGGGTTTGATGCGATTTCCTGGGATGAGGCGTTTGCCCAGATTGCCGAGCGCCTTTTGGGGATTGTTGACGAGCGCGGGCCTCGTGCGCTGGGCATGACACTCGGCGTGCCCTCGTTCGACCGCTACTGGGCCTATCGCTTTATGCATGCGCTGGGCTCGCCCAACGTGTACGGTGCCGACGGTGCCTGCGAGGTAAGCCGTCTGACCGGCTGGGAGCACAGCCTGGGTTATAGTCCCGCCTCCGATTTGGCGCATACCGACTGCATCATGTATTTTGGGCGTTCCATTGTCGATTCGTCGACGATGGGGGCCGTTGATGCGCTCAATGATGCGCGCCGTCGCGGGGCGAAGATCATCGTGGTCGATCCCCGACGCAGCGGCTCGGCTGCGCTTGCCGATCGCTGGCTGCGCGTGCGCCCGGGCTGCGACCTGGCCTTGTTGCTGGGCATTGCGCATGTGCTCATTGCCGAGGACTTGTACGACCGCGAGTTTGTTGCCCGCTATACCACGGGGTTTGACGAGCTGGCGCAGGCGGCTGCTGATTGGACGCCTGAGTGGGCCGAGTCGATGTGCGACGTGCCGGCCGCAGAGATTGTCGCCACGGCGCGCGATCTCGCTGCCGCCGCGCCTGCCGCTGTGGTGGATGCGGGCTTTCATGGTGGCATCGGCATCGCGTATGCCAATAGCACCCAGACCGCGCGCGCTATCTGCTTGGTCGATGTGCTGCTGGGCTGTATTGGACATGCGGGCGGCGCGCTCAATCCGCCCACACCGCTTGCGTTGGGCGATTTGGACCCTGCGCGTTTCGCGACGCCGTCGACGCCACGCGGGCCCAAGTTGGGGTCTGAGCGCTATCCACTGGTCGATCCGGTGCGCGGCCTGTGCACGACCATCGGCCAGTCGATTCTTACCGGGGACCTGTGCGGGCTGATCGTTTACGCCAGCAATCCCGGCGCGGGCTATGGCAATGCGCAGGCTTGGTTGGGCATCTTGCAGCAGCTCGACCTGCTCGTGACCATCGATATCCGCTGGTCCGAGACGGCGCGCGCTTCCGACTTCGTGCTGCCCGATGTGACGTATCTGGAGGCTGATCGCGGCGTGGGCGCAGTCGTGGGCGCCAATGATTCGCGGGTGCTCTACCGCAACGCCGTGCTGCCTGTGCAGCATGATGACACGCGACCGGGGCGGGAGATCTTTGCCGGGTTGGCTGCGGCCTGTGGCGTGGGCGAGTACTTCCAGTTTACGTCCGACGATCTGGCGGCTGCCCAGGTGGCGCCTTTTGGGATCAATCTGGACGAGCTCAAGGAGCGCGGCTGGGCCGACACGGGTGTTGCGTTGCCGTCGCGTACGGGTGAGCCGGCGATTCCCTTGGATGGCGGCAAAATTGCGCTGGCAAGCGACGTATGGGAACGTGCCGGCCTGGGTCGCGTACCCAACTGGATCGCTCCCATGGTGGAGCCTGGCCCGGGGATGTTTCGCCTCATTAGCGGCAATCGACCCTTTGAGTCGCATACCTCGCGCAGGCTCGCGGCCCAAGGTGCCGCCGAGGCTGGGTCGGACCTAGATGCCGTGCAGATGAATGCCGATGCTGCTGCGCACATGGGCATCGCCGGCGGCGAGATCGTCGAACTCGTGAGCGATATGGGCCGTGACCGCGTGCGTGTGGAGACGACGCCCTATCTGCATCCGGCGTGCATCTTCACCTCGGCTGCTCCCGGTGGGCGTTCGTTTGGCGCCGATGCCGGTGGCGCTCATGCTCTGGGCGTGGGCCCGCTCGACCATACACCGTTGCGTTGGGACCCGTTGACCGGCGCTGCGCTCACCCAGGAAAACGCCGTTCGCGTGGAAAAGATCGTCGCGCGCGGGGATAATGACGAGTAATTGACTCAGCTGATGTATTCGACTGGTCCACGTTTCTTTTGAAAGGCTGCACATGAGCGATAGCCAGAACATGTCCGATGAGGTGCGCGCCCGCTTGCGCTCCATTCCTTCCGTCAACGAGCTGCTCGCAGAGTGGCCGGTTGTGAAGGCGGCAGGGGAGACCTGCGACGCGGTGGTGCATGCCGCCGTCACGGCCGAGCTCGACGAGGAGCGCGCCGCCATTCGCGCCGGTGCCGCCCCGCGCTCTAAGCGCGAGCTGGCCTCGGCCATCGAATTCCGCGCGCATCGTTCTGCGCTGCCGAGCCTGCGTCCCGCCGTCAACGCTACGGGTGTCGTTATCCATACCAACTTGGGGCGCGCCCCGCTCGCGGAATCGGCCGCCAAGGCCGTGGCCGAGGTCGCGCGCGGCTACAGCACGCTCGAGTACAGCGTCGACACCTGCTCGCGCGGGTCGCGCAAGGAGCATGCCGCGCAGCTGATCCGCTCATTCACCGGTGCCGAGGACGCGCTCGTGGTCAACAACAACGCCGCCGCGGTGCTGCTGGTGCTGGCGACCCATGCCGCGGGCAAAGAGGTTATCGTCAGCCGCGGCGAGCTTGTCGAGATTGGCGGCAGCTTCCGCATCCCCGACGTCATGGCGGCCTCGGGCGCCAAACTCGTCGAGGTCGGCGCCACCAACCGCACGCATCTGGGCGACTACGAGCGCGCCATCACGCCCGAAACGGCCATGATTTTGAAGGTCCATCCCTCCAACTATCGCATCGAGGGTTTTCACGAGGAGGTGAGCTCAAGGGAGCTCGCCGCGCTGGCGCATAAGCATGGCCTGCTGTTCTACGAGGACCAGGGCTCGGGCGCGCTGCTGCCTGACGACATCCTGGTTCGCGGAGGCGAGGAAACCACGCCGGCTTCGGTTTCGGCAGGGCTCGATCTGGTGTCGTGCTCGGGCGATAAACTGCTCGGTGCCGCACAAGCGGGCATTATCATGGGCCGTCGCGATCTGGTCCAGGCCTGCGGGTCGCATCCGCTCATGCGTGCCTTGCGCCCGGGCAAGCTCGCGCTGGCGGCGCTCGAGGCTACACTGCGCATTTACATGGATGGGGCGGATGTGGCCCATCGCGAGGTACCGGTGCTCAACATGCTCACGCTTCCGCAGGCCCATCTGGAGCGTCGCGCACGCAAGTTGCGCGATTGTATGGTCGCCGGGCTCGATAAGGCCGGTTGCCCGTGCGCCGTTGAGTTGGAGATTGTCGAGGAGTCCTCGACGCCCGGTGGCGGTTCGCTGCCTACCGTTGAGCTGCCCACGATGTGCGTTGCCGTGCGTCTTGTTGACGAGCGTCTGACGGTCGACGCGCTCAAGCGCTCGCTTGTCCAGGACTTCGACACGCCGGTCGTCACGCGAACCTCGCACGATCGCATTCTGTTTGATGTGCGCACGCTCGTGGGCGACCGCGATATTGAGACGGCGGCGTCGACGCTTGTCGCATGCGTTGCCAAGGCGGTGCGCCGATGAGTGGGGCCGAAGCGTTGGTGGAATGTCCCGTTATCGTAGGTACGGCGGGGCACGTCGACCACGGTAAGTCGGCGCTCATCGAGGCGCTGACGGGTAAAAACCCCGACCGCCTGGAAGTTGAGCGTCGTCGCGGCATGACCGTTGAGCTGGGCTTTGGCGAGCTAGCGCTGCCGAGTGGCAAGATCGTTGGCCTGGTTGACGTGCCGGGCCATGCGCATTACTTGCGCGCCATGGTGCAGGGTGCCACAGGTATCGACGTCGCCGTGCTGGTGGTTTCGGCCGTCGAGGGCGTGATGCCACAGACCCGCGAGCACGTGCATGTGCTGGAGCTGCTGGGCGTTACGCATATGGTGGTCGCGCTGACGATGTGCGACTTGGCCGATAGCGAAATGATTGAGCTGGCCGAGCTCGACGTCGATGATTTTTTGTCGGTCACCGTGTTTGCGGACGCGCCGATCGTGCCCGTGTCATCCAAGACCGGCGAGGGGATTGGCGCGCTGTTGGCTGCGCTCGACGAGCAGGTTAGTACCTGCTGGGATTCCTGCCGCGACCGTGCCGAGCGTACCGATGCCGCGCCGCGCTTGCCGATTGACCGCTGCTTTACGATCAAGGGCGCCGGCACCGTCGTGACGGGAACGCTGCACGATGCGCCGGTCGCGGTGGGCGATGAGCTCGTCGCGCTGCCGTCGCGCACGGCCTGCCGCGTACGCGGGATCCAAGTGCATGGCGACACGCAGCAGGCGCTGCCCGGTCAGCGTGTGGCGCTCAACCTGGTGGGCGATGGCGTCGCTGCGCTCGATCGCGGCGAGATGCTCGGCGTGGAGGGTCGCTTTGGCCAGACGCTGCGCTTTATGATGGCGTTTACGTATTTGGGTCGCGAGGGAGCCAAGCCGCGTGTGCTCGAGTCGGGAGCGCGTGTTCACGTTATGGCAGGTACGGCCGAAGTCGTCGGCCGCATCATGCTCATGGAGGGCGAGGCCCCCATGGCGGTGGGCGAGACGCGAGTGGTGCAGGTACGCCTGGAGGAACCGCTGCCGCTGCGCGCCGGCGACCATGCCGTGGTGCTATCGTATTCGCCGGTCATGCTTATTGGTGGCGGCCGCGTGCTGTTGTCGCGCTGCCGTCGCTCGCGCGAGCTTGTTGAGGGGGAGCGCACGCTGTACGCGGCGCTTGAGGCTGGAGATATTGCGGGCGCGGTGGATGCGTGGCTGGCGCTGCAAGCGCTGCCGGTTGCGGCTGCCGATGTTACCGCGGCGCTCGATCTTGTTGCCGGTGAGGCTGAGGCAGCGTTGCGCGAGTTGGTGGCGAAGGGCGCTGCTTGCGCGCTTGCTGGCTCGGATGGCTCGCTGTATGCAGATGCTTCCGCGCTCGATGCCGCGATGGGTACGCTGGCGGCGACCCTGTCCGCCATGCAC
>CAMQPJ010000002.1 GCA_947003675.1 uncultured Collinsella sp.
GCGCTGGGGGGTATACACGCGCCGTGGTTCGCTTTATTACCCTGAATTTCTATACGTTTCGTTTACATGGAACAAACGGCGGCCGCGTACCGAAATGGGAACGCGGCCGCCTTTGGTTTTTGGATTGACTGAGGTGGTCTATCGACTCTTAGTACGTAACGACCTTGGTGCATAGGGGAGGTCACGTAAAATTTCTTTCGCAAATTGACAGCTGAATACATCCAGGAAAGCAAAAGACATGGTCACCAGCCATCGGTATGATTCTTTGCGACCAAACAGAAGAAGACCGAGAAAGGCTGGAGCCATGTCCGAATCAATCGTATCAATAAACGAGGGGATGTTGCCATAGATTCATTTGGCATCCTAGATTGCCGTGCGAACGCATTCGTGAGAGAGCTTCTGACCCAAACATCCTGGATGTTGAACGTGTTCCCTGGTTGTAAAGGACGGAATGGAAAAGTTAGTCGCCGTAGAACTGCGTGTAGTAGTAACACGTATAGCCGCTGCCGAACGAGTATCCCTTTCCGGTAACGGTGAACTCACCGGTCACGGTAGGGGTCCAAGGAAGACCGGGCGAGCAGATCCACTCGTTAACGGGCACCCAGATGCCGCGTGTGCCGTTGTATACGGCGACTGTGCAAGCGTTCGTGTCTACAAGATTGAGCCAATTCGTCGATCTGTAATACTCCTGAGCCCTGACGAAAGATGGATTACTTTGAGCTTCGCTGCGAGAATCCCGCCGACAACAAACGATATTTCTATCAGCTTGACGGTGAGGGTTTTTGTAACGAACTGGCGGCATTTATGAGGTTGGCCTCTTTGTGTGGCACTGTTCCAGAGATTGCCGGGGAAGTTACGCGCTGCGTGTGCGGTTTGATGGAGGACTACCTAGCGGGCGCCGACTTGCTGTTTGACTAACTATACTTGGAGACCGAGTCCTTCGCTCTTATTGTTGGCTGGGCGAGTGGACTGCTTGAACAATATCTGATCTTATTTTTGAAATAGTTGCGAGAATGAGTTGGTTGGCGTAGGACCCCAATAATGCGCCAACCATCGACAAACCCATAGCTAAAGCGACTGAGATTTGCTCCCCGACAGTGGCTGCTATGATTTGTTGAATAGGAAATCCCCAGAGATATATTCCATAGGACAGTTCGATTTGTCGGATTGGCTTACCTAGAGATAGAAGTGCTGGGTCAAACGCAATCCAGATAAGTGTATAGGGCAATAACAGAAAGCAAGCCGCAATGCTATACCCATTCCAGGCGGTTAGGAAAAAGAAAATTGTCGATAGAATTCCTAATGGCCTGATGATGTGAACTTTTAAACGAAATGCGTAAAACAACACACCGATGCAGAACATATATACAGGTCGATAGTAAGAGAAGAGCGACGGCGCACTTAACCATAAGAGAAGACTGAAGATGCTTATTCCGGCAAAACACAGCAGGGTGCCTTTGTGCCTGAAACGCGTCGCGATGAATGCGATAAAGCAGCATACATAACAAAAAAACTCGACAGGCATTGTCCAAAGGGAGCCGTTTACCGTTGATCCGTATGGGTTATTAAGGAAAACTCCCGGAAGATTGTGTACAGGAATAAGGAATGCGTTTAGTAGATAGGCGTAAGTGGCTGGTCGGGAAAAATAGTCACTAAGTTTATATATTGAAAAGATGGGTCCGACAATAAAAACGCACGCTGCCGTAACAAGTGCTAGTTCTGGAATTAGCCGCTTGCAGCGTGTGCGAAAGAAGCTCGATGGAGTCGGGTGGCTCTCGCAGCTCTTTGCTATGTATAGTCCCGCAAAAAAGAAAAACGTGCTTACAGCAATTGTTCCAAGTGGGAGATGGCTAAGAAGGGCGGAGAGCAGGACAGAGCTTTCTCCGAAGAGGGGGGATGAGTGAGATATGATGACAGCGAACGCGCTGATTAGTTTTATCAAGTTGACGTTGTTGCATCTGGACCCAATGACTGAGTCAAGAGTCAAGGTTTCTTGTTGAGGGGTCATTATCTTGAGCCTTTCGCAATTTAATTCAACGTGGATTGGCCATTGCACGCCGTTCGATTGCTCTCGTCAGCGTGCTTAAATGCTGCTGAGGCTTTGTGTTGCGGGAATGGCGACCAGTGTTTTATTGCGCGTTGTGCAGATTGTGGACGGGGTGGATGTGGGGGCTGATTGCAAATAGGTGGATGTTTCCGCTTGTGAACGATTTAGATCAAGATCGGGGTGAGCAACGAGGTAAGTCGGCATAAGGACCAAAATCTAGGCGCGCAGGGTAGTGGTTTTTCCTTTTTTCAACAGGAGGAAGGGTCATAAAGTCCCCATATAGGGTGGAGAGATGCTTTTCAAGCTTGTTCGGGAAATAGACTTGGCGGCCCTCGAACTCTAGCGGCCGAAGCGGGAAGACTTCATCGCGCGGATATGTTGCGGTGAATGGGCTGGTGTCGTTAAGGTATGCGATTCGACGGGTCGAAACGCCGGCGTAACGACGACGCGCTTCGTTTTCCTTTTTCAATGCATAAGAAGGCGAGACATGGGTTAGCCTCAAGATGAACGAGGCAATTCTACAGGCGATCCGAACGAGAGCCCCCTTCGGTCCGTGAATCATAATAACTGGATCGTTGATGCTGAGCAGCAGCCTGATATGCGACCAGAACCACGCTGCGCGTGCTTGAGACTTGTATAGCTTTTCGTCGTCTGGCACATTGTCGAAAGCATAGAGGTCAAGGAAGATTCCCAAGTCACAGTTGATATTCTTAAGCGTTTCTTCGCAAAACTGAGTCCCACGCAGCATGAGACGGGTCGTAGGGAGCGGGTAATTGATATCAGTTGACGCGGAGATTATGGAAAACTTCTCACTGAACTGGTTTTCGATAATCTCCGTCAGTTTCTCAAGGTCCTGTGCGGGCATCCCCAAGTCGATGTCGTCATCCCACGGTATGAACCCCTTGTGGCGAAGTGCACCGATGCCCGTTCCTCCCCAGGCAAAATATGTCAGGTCGTTGTCCCCGCAGATTTTTATAAACTCGTCCAAAAGGAGCAGCTCGCACTCTTGGATTTTTTTAAGTTCTTCTTTTGAGTACTCTTTCAATTGTGTCTCCTATTTCTACTTGTTAAATTTTGTGCTAGAAGAGTATAGCTTGTTAATCGCTTTAAGGGCTAGACCTCTCTGGGCTGCGGTGGAATCTTTAGACCGGCTTCCTATGTTGCGAGCCCCAAGCTCTCCCGGTATTCTCTTGGACTCATATAGCCCAAGTCGCTCTTGAGGCGCTCGTCACGATACCACATTAGATACGCGTCGAGCATTTTCATGATTTGCTCCAGCGTCACGTCGCTCCAATCGCGCCCGTAGAAGAACTCAATCTTGAGCCTCCCGAATAAGCCCTCCATGCGTGAGTTGTCCGGAGAATGGCCCTTCCTCGACATAGAACGTACGAGACCGTGCTCTTCGCAAATCAAGATCCACCCGGGCCATTGGTAATGGCGGCCGCGGCCGTTGTGCACGCGGGAGTGCTCACCTTCCGGAAAAGATGGCGATGTCATAATCGGCGGAAGTCAGAATGGCGTCAGAAAACTCGACTAGGTAGCAGCTCTGGCCTTGGGGGCAGAGCGCTTGCAATGTCTTGTCCGACGGAGTCGATATGGGAGAGTCAAACCAGTCCATGATGCTGTAGTCGACGGTGCTCGAGGGATCGAGCGCAGCAGCTTTCGTCATGTTGAAGACGCCGCAACCTGCGTCGCTGGAGGCAGAGTTGTACGTGCTCGATCCATAGCCCGAGAGCGCGACCTCGGGGTTGAAGAACAAGATGAGCTCCGCTGCAACAGAAGAATCAATGTCGGTGATGTCTAGAGTGTCCAACTGGGCCTGCTTTGAAGGCCACAAGCCCGTTGGAGTGTTGGGGTGCCCCTTGTAGTAATAGGCCTAGTCATCGCCGTAGCAGGTCATGGTGAGCCTGTCGTATTCTTCGAACGACTGCTCCAGATTCACATGGGTCTCAAGAAGGACCATGGGTTTCTTGTCCTCGGCCTCGGCTGCGGCAAAGTAGCCATCGTTAAAGTTGCAGAGGGCCTTGAATGCAGCTACGGTGGAATCTCCGCGTTGTTGCAGCGCGGTAAGCATGTTCGCGACGTTCTTCTTTACGCTGGGATTGGTGGCAATGGTGTTGGCGAACGCGTTATCGTCGGCGCTCTGGAACAGGTTCGTGCGCGTCATCCACCATTCCGTATTGGGCTCGCACTTAAGTGCTGCGTACATGGAGTCCCAGTGGGCGTGCCAACCGTAGTCGGAACTCGCCTTTCCAGTCCTGTAGGCAGAGCCTTTCGCGGCAAGCTAACTTTGTTCAAGCTGTGCCTCCTTAGCGGCGGGATCCACTCCTTTGGCGTTGAAGGTCTCGTTCATGAAGTTGTACGTCGCCGTTCCGTCCGAAAGCAGGTAGTTCTTGTAGTTGCCTTGGGAAATCTGGTTGGCATATATGATGAGTGGATAAGCGAGCAGGTAATGTCGTTAATGAACAGGTTGAACTTGGAGTCTGACTTAAGGCGCTTGAACTCTTTGACGTAGTCGGCGAATGCAGTGTAATTGCTGGAGCCCTTAATGGCTTCGGTTGTTATGAAGAGCATGGTGTACATGCCGGAGGGGAGCGCGTCCCAATTAAACGCCGAGGGACGGTCGAGCATGACAATGGACGGCACCGAGGCCCCAGTCGAAGACATTGTGTAGTCTCAATAGGAAATGGAATAGAGCACAACCGGGAAGGTCGCAGAAGGCGGTGCGAGGTTGTACTCGCTTGCGGTCACCCCAAGCTCTTGGACGGTGGTCCCAATTTCGTGGTCGCCCTTGAGGTGCTCGACCTTTGCGGTAAATGGTCCATAGGTTCCAACGTTTAGCGCCATACCGGCGGCATCGATGGATGCGAGCGAGGTGGAGTCGGTCACATTGCGCGTTACGGTGTTGCTGTAGCGCATAGTGGCGGTCACACGCATGTCCGTGGCGACGCCATCGGCGCGGAGGAGCGCGAGAGAGTCCGGTCGAACGCGCGCCGTGGTCGACTCGCCCTCCTGAATAATGGATGTCTGATAGTGCGAGGGAATGTAAGCGTTCGCTGTAGAGGACGGTGCATCTTCTCCGTGCTTCACCAGGCGAATCTCAATCGCTTCGGCCCGGTAGTTCCATCCGGTTGTGCCCGCAATGGCTCCGTCGGAAACCCAGTCCTGCCATCCTACGTTGACACAGTGGGCGCTGTGACGAATGCCGCCGTCGGCGTTGGCGAGTGAGACCTTAAGGGCCTCTATGGCTCTCGCCTTGCCCTCGGTTCCAGCCGTAGCACCGTCTTTGCTGGGGAAGTTGCCCCATCCTTGATCTCTCTCATGGGCATAGTATTGGACGGATGGCGTTGCGGTGGATTGGGCCGAGGCGACCACTGCGTCTGCTTGTGCGTTGCTCGCTGGGTCCGCGTTCGCCAGCTAGGAGTTTGTTGCCGAGGTGCTGGCCTCTTTGGCTGCGGGCTCGTCATGGGTCTTGGACGCAGGCCTTTCCTCCGCTTGCTGGTCCACGTTCGGCTCTTCGACGGGAGTCGCCGTTGAGTCGATGATTTCTTGTCCAGTACCGGTTGATTGCTCGTCTTGAATGGCAGCCGCTTCATTTGCGGGTGCCGTATCGTCTGCGAAGACCGGTCCTGCAGCAACCGATGCGACGAGCAAGGTCTAGCAAAGCAGGGCGGCGATTGCTTTTGAACATCATCGTTTCATATCGGCTCCTTCCAATAGATGCAATACATCATTAGATGCTAGCAGTATTGTGTGGGATACGAGCCGTTGTGCCTGAGCGGTTGCGGGAGCGGCGGGAACCTATTTCTGAAGGAGAACTTTGGCAATGCCAGCTATTGCCGCGGGAGCGCACGCGGACATAATTGCGATGTTGATTCCATTCATATCGAATGCGGTAATAAAGTGGTCAGCAGCAAGAACGATGATGCCGAAGGCGAGGGCGTTGATGATGATCTGGGTAATTCCGTCCCGCATGATGAGGAGGGAGTCGTTCACGTAGAGGAGGATGGCGATAGAAGTTGTTGCTCCTAAAACGTATGGGAAGATCCAGAGGTAGGGTGCGATTTTGTTGCCGTAGACCAACTCGAGCAAGGGCCCGCCCACCATGGAGAGGCCTGCCGTTGCAACTGCTATACATGCAAAAAGAAGCCCCAGTACCTTTAAGAAGCTCTTTTTAAAGGCTGATGGGCCGCCGTTTTGCAATGAGCTTGCAAGAGTTCTAATGAGCGGGCTGTAAAGATAGGCGGCTCCAGCTTGGATAAGCACGGCAGGCGTGGCTATGCTGGCGTAGATGCCAAGCATTTCCTGGTCTGTGAGGATTCCGTATCGTTGACGGACGATGGAGACAATAGAGGTGGTAAGGAAATTGGCGATGGTCGGCATGAGGCAGGCTTTTCCAAGTGCAACAAGGTGGTTGCACGAGAATCGGGGGTGCATATCGCCGAAGCGCTTCGCGCGGGGCAAATCGTAGAAGAGTGTCACGAGCATGCAGCAAAGTGCCATTCCAATGATTGCCATTGGAAGAGATTGGTTTGCTGCAAAGGGGGCGACAAATCCAAATAGAGACAAAACACCGCGCATAAATTGCGACTTACCAATGTAGTCCATCCTTTGGCCTTTTTGGTCAATTCCGTAAAGGACGTCTACGAATGTCTCGTCGATCTTGAAAACGAGAAATGCAACCGTGGCCACGAGGAAGGCGGGGTTATTGCTAATGACGGCAACATATATGCAGCTGAAGATGAGACTGAAGAGTATGGAGACGAACCGGAAGCCCACATAATCCTTGGAAGAATGCTCGCAGGAAATGTCGGAAACCTGGTAAGTTCTCATTCTATATAGGCTGACGGAGGCGAACATGTTGCCTATGGACATGGCGAAGGCCAATGCGCCGGAATTGTTGTAGTCCGTTGAGAGGACAACCACCAACACAGTTGTGAGCCATTGGCACCCAAGATAGAAGATGCATCCTGCGGCATTCCACAGTGCGTTCTTTTTTGTGGTCAAAGGTGCGGGGACGTTGGGCATGTGGTGCTCTTTTCGGGTGCGGTTTCATTCGAATGATGTTAGTAATCTTAGTGTCCTTTTTAACGAGAGCACAGACGAACGTATAATAAACAGGTATGCCTATCTGACTCAATGGGAGCGATTCATGACATTTGGTCCTTCTGACCATACATTTGTGCTCTGTGCTTACAAAGAGAGCCCCTTTCTGGAGGAGTGCTTGCAATCTTTGCTTGCTCAAACTGTGAAGACCGACGTGCTTATTGCTACTTCCACGCCGTGCGAAGCGACGAGGTCGTTGTCTCGACGCTATGACGTCCCGCTTCATGTGAGAGAGGGAAAGTCGGGCATTGCTGATGACTGGAATTACGCAGTGAGTTGCGCGACAACGCCTTTGGTGACTATCGCACATCAGGACGATACGTATGAGCCGGATTATGTTGCTCATCTCCTTGCTGCGGCAAATAAGGTGGACAACTTGCTTATATACTTCACCAACTATGGTGAGCTGAGGAATGGCGAAAAGAATGATGACAACCGTCTGCTTCGCGTGAAGCGCATGCTTCTTGCGCCACTTAAGGACGGGAAACTCTCATCGTCTTGCTGGCTGCGTCGTCGTGTGCTGTCGGTTGGGTCTCCTGTTTGTTGTCCCTCTGTCACGTTAAACATGACAAATCTCCCCGCGGTTCCTTTTGAGAAGATCTTCAAGTGCGATCTTGATTGGGACGCTTGGGAACGTTACTCAAGACTGCCGGGGGACTACTATTACGATTCAACCGTTCTCATGCACCATCGAATTCATGAAGGGTCTGAGACGACCGCACTCATTAAGGATGACACTCGGACGCATGAGGACTTTGAGATGCTGTGCCGGTTTTGGCCTAGGCCGCTTGCACGCATTGTTAATAGGATTTACGGGAAGAGTCAAACGAACAACAACGTAAAGGAGGCACAGTGAGTAAAGTCCTCGTTATTATTCCTGCGTACAACGAGCAAGATGCAATTCTGTCAACGGTCAGCGCCGTGGTTACCGCTGGTTACGATTACGTTGTCGTCAACGATGGCTCTAAAGACAACACGCTTGCAGTATGCCGTGAAAACAACCTAAACGTTCTCGACCTTGCGCAAAACCTGGGTATTGGTGGTGCGGTGCAGTGCGGACACAAGTACGCCCAGCGCAACGATTACGACATTGACATTCAGGTGGATGGCGACGGCCAGCATGACCCGTCGTTTATTTCCAAACTTGTCGCCGAGGTTGAGGCTGGTGCAGACCTTGCCATTGGATCGCGGTTCCTGGAGGTCAACGAGGGCTTCCAGTCGACGTGGCTTCGACGAGTGGGCATTACCTGGTTCGAGAAGCTTCTAAAGGTTCTTACGGGCGTAACGGTGACCGATGCCACATCTGGCTTTCGAGCGTGCGGTCGCAAGGCTATCGCATTATTTGCCGAGTCGTATCCGACTGACTATCCAGAGCCCGAATCCATCGCGCTTTGCCTCAAGCGTGACCTCAAGGTCAGGGACGTTCCAGTGGAGATGTGTGAACGTCAAGGAGGGAAATCCTCCATCGGAGGCCTGTCTAGCATTTACTACATGATAAAGGTGACCATGGCGATCCTGATCGTTTCCCTTACCGGTCGCGAGGGGTGATTTATATGACGTTCGTTACTCAGGTTCTCGCAGCGATTTTTGCGGTTGTGTTCTTCGTCTACGTGATCCGTCTCGTATCCAAGGGTAAGTTGTCCTTACGCTATTCCTTTTTCTGGCTGTCCTTGTCGGTGGTAATCCTCATTGCAGCGATTTTCCCCGGTTTCATTGGCGCAATTGGCGAGTTGTTCGGCTTCGTGCTGACCACGAACTTCGTGTTCTTCCTTGGCTTATTTTTGTTACTGGCCTTTTCGCTCATGCTGAGCGTGGTGGTAACTAAGCAAGCGGCGAGCATCAAAAACTTGACGCAGAGGCTGGCCATTGTAGAAAAGGAACTATACCGGGGTGACGATGATTAGCCCTCGATAGTCTATGCCCTTGGTCTGATTGAATATGGTCCCTATCGGAAATGAGATTTGTTAGATGACTGCGATATCAACCTTCGGGGCTCATGTCTCCGCGAGCGTGAAGCTGGACAATGTGAAGCGCGATTGGCTGTTTATGTTCGCGTATTTCGCGACTTCGCTACTGGCAATTGCGATGCTCTTTACGAATGTTCTGGAATATAAAGCTGGGCTAGTCGGGAAAGCCTCTATGGTTATTCCCGCGCTGTTGCTCGCCTGTCTCCTTTGCGAATTTGCGTTTCTGGCACGGCGCTTTTCATGTGATGTCCAGAAAGTCTTTCTGCTAATTTCCGTTCCAGCCGTTCTGGCTTTCGGACTATTCATTATTCCGGGCACTGTCCCAGATGAGCCTGCTCATATCGCTCAAGCACTTGATTTGTTTGGTCGTCACTCGGGTAGTTTTCTTGTGCCGAAAGCGCTTGGTCCAGATTCCCTCCCTCATACTTATGCTGATCTCTATGCGTCGATTTCGACTCCAGATTCGTGGGATTCTATGATTTCATGCGATCGATACGTGGCGTATTTGGATGGGCTTTACGCGATTCCGGCGATGGTTATCTCGGTTTTGCGCTTATTGAACGTGAACGCGATGGTTGCAGTTATCATCGCGCGCGTGGTCAATGGCGTGCTGTTCTGCGCCGCGGGGTATTACATCATCCGCCTGCTTCCGTGTGGAAAGACCGCGCTAATGGTGTTTCTTCTTAATCCGATGCTGATTCAGCAAGAAGCCTCTTTGTCTGCGGATGTATTGGTGAATATCGCTGCAATTGCCTTTGTTGTGTACTTCCTTAAATTGAATTCTCAGAAAGAGGTTGCAAGGAAAGAATGGCTAATTTTCGCCGCACTTACGGTTGTGATGGCTTTGGCGAAAATGATGTTTGCTCCCTTAGCTCTACTGTGGCTTGTTTTCTTTAATAGGAGGTTGTCAGGTAAGAGGCTTCTTGCGGCTTACCTCGATATCTTCTTAGTTTGTTGTGCGCTTGCGGCTTTGGTTGTCGTGTTTTATCGCGGTCCCCTTTTCCCAGCTTCATTTGCGCTCATGCGCTCTCCCGCAGAATGCGCGCGCGTCTTGGCTAGCTCCATCTGGAATGTTGGTCCGTTCTGGATCGATTCGTACCTTGGCAAATATCTCGCGGCGCTTAATCTGGCTACCTGGACCCCTTGCGTGTATGTCTATTTAGTTCTTCAGGTAGTGGTGCTGTTCTATAACGATGAAGACTGTAGCGTACTCGTTCGCGGCGTTGATAAGGTATTTGTTTGCGTTCTCTGCTTGGTAAACCTGTTGCTTCTGGTTTTGACTATGCGTGGGTGGAGTCTCGAGGTTGATAAGGTAGCGGATTATATCCTTGGAATACAGGGAAGGTACTTCTTTCCGCTCGTTTTGCTTCCTCTGTGCTGCATGCTTCGTCCGGGCAAGAAGCGTTCGGAGGGGCGCGTGCTCGTTACGTCTGCGGCGTTGTTGGTTGCAGTTTTCTCCATTAACATGATTCCTGTCATTACTTTCTACCTCTAGATTGAAGGGGCTCTATGCCAAGCATTTCTAGGATTAAGCAGCTTTGTAGTAACGCTGTAACGCTTCTTGATGAGGATGGTATCTACGCCTTTACCGATAGGGTAAAGGTTCGCACGTCACGTTTCCACTTGCCTGGTCGGAAGGCGGATGTCGAGGCTGTTGACCCTTTGGATGTCTTTACAGACGTCTTGTTTGTCAACGGCTGCGCATACTCCGTCCCCCATCCTATTCGCTATCGCGTCGATCATCAGATTGAGCAACTTGTTGCACATGGTGTGAGCGCCCGCAAGGTCGAGGCGTGGGATGTAAATGATGATTGGGCCCGCACTGCGCATGTATTTGTGATTTTCCGTTGCCCGTACTCTGAGGAAATTGGGCGCTTCATTACACTTGCCAAGTCTCTTGGAAAGACTGTCCTCTACGATATTGACGACCTTGTTATCGATACGAAGTACACTGACCTCATTCCGTTCCTGTCGACTTTCACTGAAGAGCAGAAGCGCGGTTACGACGACGGTGTTCGCGCCATGCAAAAGACCATGCTCATGTGCGATGGCGTTATCACCACTACTGAAGGCATGGCCAACGAGCTCAAGAATTATTTGCCGAAGGTGTGCATTAACAGGAACGTTGCGTCCGAAGAGATGCTCAACTTCTGTAATAAGGCCGTGCGTGAGCGTGACGTGTTCCCGAACGTCTCTGTCGACGCTGTGACTAAGCGCGAAAGGCGTGCTTGGAAGAAGGCTCACGAGCCTCGCGATGGTAGGTTCCGCATTGGCTATTTTTCAGGCAGCATCACTCATAATGACGACTTCGAACTCGTGCTCCCTGCTCTTGCGCGCGTAATGCAGGAGCGTCCTGAGGTTACACTGTGCATTGTAGGTGAGCTGACGATCCCTGATGCCTTGTCTGGGATGGCGGACAGGGTCGAAGCCTTCCCGTTCTGTGACTGGCGCCGCCTGCCCAAGCTCATCTCGAAGGTAGACATCAACATTGCACCGCTGGCAGATTCCGTGTTCAATCGCGCAAAATCTGAGAATAAGTGGGTTGAGGCAAGTCTCGTTAAGGTTCCGACTGTTGCAAGTAATGTTGGTGCTTTCGCAAGCGAGGTTGTCGATGGTGAGACCGGAATCCTGTGCTCTACGACCGAACAGTGGTACGACGCTCTCATCAACCTCATGGATGATGCCACGAGGAGGAGGGTGCTTGCTGAGAAGGCGTACGAGGAATGCTCCGCTCATCGTACGACTCTTAATTCCGGCATGTCGTTGGTCAATTTCATTCATGATGTGATGCCGTCCAACATTGCCTTCGCGGTTCCGTCTTTGAATATTAGCGGGGGCAATATCGTGACCTTGCGTCACGCCTCCTTTCTTCAGCGTAGGGGCATCGATGTAACAATAATTGATGGCATGGGCGAAGATCGCTGGGTCGAGGTGCAGGGATGTCGCATTCCAGTTATTAATCGACGTGTTCTTCCTGCCGCTATTGACGACTGTCCTATTGACGGAACTTTTCAGCGTCTTGTCGCGACTTTCTGGGAAACGGCTCAGTTTGTTGAGCGTTATAGGAAAGCCGACCGTCGCTTGTATTTCGTTCAGAATTACGAGCCCGGTTTCTATTATCCTCTTGATTGGCATCGTGTTGCCGCGTCCGCAACCTACTCATCCGGCCTTGAAGTCTTTACTATGTCTCCCTGGTGTCAGAAATGGCTTAAGAGGGATTACAACGTATCGGCACGTTGCGTAAAGAACGGAATGGACGTTGAGCGCTATAGCGTGAAGGAGCGCGACTATTCCGGCAAGGTTCGCATTCTGATCGAGGGCGATTGCAAGGTCGACTACAAGAACGTTGACGAGGCGTTCCGTATCGTTGACAAGCTTGATCCCAAAAAATATGAGGTTTGGTATCTTTCCTACAATGGTGAACCTAAGAGCTTTTATCGCGTGGATAGGTTTCTCCATGCCATTCCGAGCGAGGAGGTGCATTCCGTCTACGAGGACTGTCATATTCTCCTGAAGACGAGTCTGCTGGAGAGCTTTTCCTATCCTCCGCTTGAGATGATGGCGACCGGTGGTATTGCAGTTGCCATTTCGAACCCCGGTAACGCCGAGTACCTTGTAAACGGGGAAAACTGCTTGCTTATTAACCATGGAGAAGAGGGCAAGGCAGCAGCTATGATTGAATCTTTGGTCGAAGACGAAGCACTTCGTGACCGTCTCATTTCTGGTGGTATTAAGACGGCCCAATCTCGTGATTGGTCTCGTTTTGAAGATGAGATTGCTTCGGTGTATCTGGGGGAGTAAATGGCTTACGACCTTTCAATTGCATGCGTGTATAACAAGCTCGAGCAGTTTGAACGCTTTCGCCATTCCGTCGAAGATCTTCCGTTCAGGGTCCAGCTGATTGCGATGGACAATAGGGAGCGCGCTTGGTCTTCCGCAGCGGCGGCTTATAATCATGCCGTTGATGTTACCGAGTCTGATGTGGTCCTCTTTTCGCATCAGGATATTGTCTTTTTGGACGGCTCTTTTATCTCGGAGTTCATCGAGAAAGTCCGTGAGAATCATGATTTGCTCGTTGGCGTTGCGGGTGCAGTCGAGACTGAGGGTGGATACTGCCGCAAAATGGTTTCTGGTATGTACCAGGGCTCCAAGCTTTGGCGCCACCATACTGCGGAGTCCCCAACAATGGTCTCCACCCTGGATGAGTGCCTATTCGGTTGCCATAAGGATTTGTTCTCTAAGGTGCATTTTGATGAGGAGACGTGCAACGGCTGGCACTTTTATGCCGTAGATCTCTCGCTTCAGGTCCAGGATGCAGACGCTAGCGTAATGGTTCTGCCCGCGTCGGTGCTTCATCTGTCTGGGGGCAATCGTGATGGTTCATATTATGTCGCCCAGGAAAAGCTGAAGAAGAAATATGCCAAGTCTCGTGAGGTGATTGTAACCACCTGCGGATGGACCAGGACGGGCTTCATCGATCCGTATCGTCCCATTGTTGACGACGAGCTTGCTGCTCTGGATCGAGCGGGTATTTCGTACTCTGTTCGATTCTTCCGCTCTTGGAATGAAGTTGGAAATCTTTGCAACAAGGTCTTTTTGCCAAGCTTGTTTCCTTCGGACGGATTTTCCGACGTTACGTTGAGTGAAGAAGGGTCTCGCTTGTACTCTGGTATTGCGATGGTTCGCAATTTCATTTCTTCGAAGAGATGGCTGTACGAAGACCTTCGCGATCTTAAGCGAGATTACGTGGTAGCCGTTGAGGAGGAGTGCCGCGGCACAAGGGAATACCGACTTGGTACCAAATTCCTGCCGTGGATTAAGGTGCAGCCCCACGATACGGTGATGCTCGAGACGGGATCTTCCAATGGGGGCGTATCTGCGAGCGTTGCCCCCATGTTCTCAAACGATGGAGCTGTCTTTCCCTGCTCGGTTGACGATCTCGAATTCGCATTCTCGAAAGGGGAGGGGTATTTCTCTTCTTACATTCTTTCGACTCTCCAAGCGGCGGAGGCAAACCTTCCAGGGCTTCCTGAATCCGATTCGAAGGTCTTTGAACCTTTGCTTCGTTCATCCTTGCTCTCTTGCGGGGATGCATGCAAGTCCCTGTGCGCTCTAGTTCGTGCGGATGAGTTCGCCGAAATCCAAGCGGAAAGGGTGCGAAGGCTTTACGCTTCCTGTTTACCGAGCCGCGTTGGAAGACTTTTACTCCGTGTGGGTCGAAAGCTATTTCGGTAGTTAAAAGCCACGCTTTTCGGGCATGGCGACCCCGATTGGTCGCCATGTCCTTTCTATTGGTGCTTCAAAAAGAAGTGCGCTACGCTTTGAAGTCTTCGGTAGAACCCCGACATGCTTACTCTACGTGCGAGCCTTACGAGGGCGACTTCGTGTCGATTCTTCAGTTTGTCATAGGCAGCTTGGGCCTTGGCCAATTCTTGTTTTAGTTTCACCGTGTTCGCACGTTCATCAACGAGCTCCTGAACTACAACGTCTAAGTATTCCGACCTCTTGCCGAGTTCGCGAAGACTGGGGACAACTTCGTCTTTATCAAGCTCGTTGAGCATTGCTTGGAAGTCGCCGAGGCATTTGATTACTTCTTCATCCGTGATGTTGAACACGACATGTGGGCAGTCGACAGTGGCCAGACGATGCATGATTGTGTCTTCAAGCTTGATGAAGCCGTGTTCGTGTGCGAAGCGGTAGTTCTCCATGGAACCTTTCAGTAGGTCGCAGGCGAGGCGTGGGGTCCAGTTGGTCTGCTTGTGTGCGATGCGGTAAATGTATGTTGCATACGGCAACACGTAGTAACGCTGGGCTTTGTACATCGCGGGCACGAAGAAGAGGGGGTCCTCATACCAACGTCGAGCTGGGAAACGCAGGGCTGCATCTTCAAATAGGTCTTTTCGGTAAATATAACGTGTGTAGCCGTAGTCCATCTGGTCGTCTGCGTAGTTGCGCCAGCCTTCGTGGTCGAACACGTAGAGCTCGTCGTCTGCAAACGCGTCAATGAACGTCCCCGTTTCCTGGTTTAGAAGCACCATGGACCCGCCGCAGATGGTGGCGTCTTTGTCTCTGGCAGCGGTCAACAAATCGGAAAGCGCATGATCGGTCGGGTAGTAGTCGTCTGAATCCATGAACGCAATGTACTCACCCGCGGCATGCTCAATTCCCAGGTTTCTAGCGGGACCAGCCCCCTGGTTCTCCTGGTGGAAGACTCGAATGCGAGAGTCGCCTTGGGCAAGCTCGTCAAGAATGGCGGGGGAGTCGTCGGTGGAGCCGTCGTCTACAAAGATCGCTTCAAGGGAGCAGCCGACTTGAGACAGAACCGATTCAATGCACTCATCAAAGTGTGGACCGGGGTTGTACACGGGAATTATTACCGAAATGTCCGGGTTGGAAGGCACGGGAACTCCTCTGTGAATGGTTGCAGTGCAATGCTAATTGTAGCCGAGCGCTGCCGAGCTGCGTTGATAGTTGGCAGCTCTCATTCGTTTAATGTACGTCTTCGTCATTTCCCTTGCTTTTCAAATGCTGAAAATGAAGGTGAAATGAGTTCCCCCGTCCGTTGGTGTCGTGAGGTTGAGCATTTCGCAACGTGAGCACCGCCCGTTTCGCTGTTTCGGTATCGGTGATTACTCTGTTTCAGTATCGGGTGTTTCGAGGTTTCCGTATCACCGGGACGCTACTTTCTCGATGCGAGGAGTCGTCGCGAAGACGAGGAAGGAGAGCGGCAGGCAGAAGATGAGTATGTAGCAAGTCGTGCGCCTGCCGGTGACGCGATTGGCGATGGTAGTAGGAGCTACGTTTGATCCCCATCGCGCTGAGCAGCGTCTTCAGCGGGAAATCCCTGTACAAGGCGTCGACCATCTGGGTTTTCTCCCCTTTCGTGAGTTCTCTGAAGTCGACGCCGGGGTCTTTAGGATGTCGATCTTCTGCTTGAGGATGGCCTTCTCGAGGCGGAGCGCCTCTACCTCGCGCTTGAGCGCGTCCACATCATCCGGTATCTCTCGATCCGCTCCGGCGAGCGGCTGCTGCTTTATGTCGTCCTTCGTCAAGAGTCCATCCAAGCCCTTCTGGCGGTAGACGGTGACCCACTTCGAGACCATCGGCGCGCCGCAGACCTCGAACTTATCAGAGACTTCCTTAAGCGTCATTCCGTCTTCGAGGGCCATCTTGACGGCTTTCAGCCTTACGGCGAAAGGGCGCTTGATGGTGGATCGAGTGGCCGGCTCGGCCTTCTTGCGCTTGTTGGCTTGAACAAAGGCCGCGTAGCGCTCGTCGTGGCGAATCCACCTCGAAAGCGTTGCCTGCGAAGGATATCCGTATGCGTCGCAGATGGCCTCTTGGGCTAAATCGCCCTTGAAGTAGGCGTCGCAGACGGCCTTGATCTGATCGGGGGATGTTCCTATAGTTTTGTCAACGGTTTTCTCCGTTGAGCGGCCTAGGTTCTCTCCATGCTGGCGCCAGCCCATCGGCGCGGCAGCTCTCTTCCATTTTTGCGGGGCTAGGCCGCGTAGGGGGCCTTGTCCCGCATGACCGCGTAGATCACCTTCAGCCTCTTCCTCGCGACCGCCTTCAGCGCCTCGCCGTGGCACATCCCGCGGCCCCTGCACGCGCGGTAGTACTCGCCGAATCTGTTCGCGCTCTTCGTCAGCGAGTTGCATGAGAATATGAGCAGGTTCTTCAGCCTCTTGTTTCCCTGCCTCGATGCCGCCACCGACGCTATCGAGGTTCCGGACCTACGGGTCCTCGGGGCGATGCCGCAGTACGAGGCCAGGTGGTCGTGGTCGGGGAACGACGATATGTTGATCGCTATCGTCAGCTCCGACGCCGTCCTCGGGCCGATGCCCGGGATCGTCAGCAGGCACGCGTAGGTGTCGTCCGACTCGAGCAGGGACGCGATCTCGGCGTCGAGGCGCGATGCCTCCTCCATCGCCTCGGATATATGCCTCGCAAGCATCTTCACCTGCGGGTTCTCGGCCTTCACCATGGCCTCGGGAGGCCTCGTCGACGAGGCTATCGCCGTCCAAGCGTCCGCGCGCGCCGGCCCGCCCGCGTCCTGCATGAGCGCGGAGAGCGACGCCCTCCCCGCGTCCGCCACGCCCCAGGCGCCGCCGAGGCGGGCGTGGACGCGCAGCCACCTCGGGTCCGAGGGGTCAACCAGGGCCTCGAACGCCGGGCAGGATTCCAAGAGGATGGAGCGCAGCCGGTTCTTGTCCCTCGTGGCGCACGTCATCATGTGGTCGCACTGCGAGGCGAGCGACCTCGCGGCCTCGAGGTTCCCGTCGCGTTCCGGGACCGGCAGCGGCGCGTCGGGCAGGCCCATGGCGGTCCTGGCGATCACGTGGGCGTCTCGCTCGTCGGTCTTGGCGTCGCCGGCGAACATCCTGGAGGCCTGGTGCGCCGCTATGCCGGGCAGGCAGGCGACGTCGAGCCCGGCCCTCCTGGCCCTGGATATGGGCAGGGCGCCGATGTTGCGGGCCTGGTCCACGACGACCAGGGTCCCCTCTCCGACCTGCGAGAACAGCCTGTCGAGCTCATGCTCGGAGTTCGCGACGGGGCGGCTGACGGCGACCTCCCCGTCCCGGGTGAGTATGCAGGCCCAGTGGGAGGCCTTTCCGACGTCGAGCCCGAGGACGGCCCTCCTCGCGGGCGCTGCGTTGTTGGCCATGGTATCCTCCAATCGTCGGTCGATCGGAAGCCGTTTGCCGCGACACCCACATTACCTGGCCGTGGCCGTCTTCCCTGAGGTCCGGCAGTTTCCTATCAGTCGTCTGAAACGGCGACGCCCGCGTCGGCAACACCCCCCGGGGCCCTCTTCGGGGCAGGGGCAGACGGCCGTACGCGGGCGCCCGATCGGCGGCCCTTTCGGGCTTGCTTGAATCGTATCCGACACCGGGGAAATGCATCAACGGGGTATCGAATAGCTCATTTCTGACTGTAATGGGGAGAAGGGCGAACCCCGACTGCCAGGCAGGCTCCTCGAACTTCTAAATAAAAGTAGTGACTACGCGTTCGTCTCGTTTTGCACGAATATCCATGAGCTCTTGAGGGTCATAGACGAGGAGTACGACGGTGATTATGAGGACGTCGATCTCCGCTCCTTGCTAGCTCAAAGGCATCCGGACGATGCGGACTTGTTGAGTGTTTCATATACGGACGTAGTCTTGGTGTTCGATTGCGAACCGCAGGACGCGGGAAGGTCTGGGTCTGGGTAGTTCGACCCCGAATGGCTCCTGCGATTTGGCAAGGCTTTCTCTAACAGCACGGATTCAGGAAAGCTCTTCCTCAACTATCCTATGCTGGGGCCTTGGAAGGACTTCAAGTTCGTTGGCGATGAGGAATATCTTTCGAGTGTCGTTGAGGTTGATGATTTTGTTAAGCGGTCCTACAAAGCATCTGTGAACGAGAGGAGGACCCGATTTGATAGTCCTGAACAGGTGGGATCACTCGACATGGCTGGCATAATAGGAATAAACGTGGCGAAAATGCAGCACATCCTTCAAGGTCTTTCCTTCGAGGATTCGGTGCTTCACGAGCGAGTCCCTGTGCTGTCTGACGCTTATTTTGAATGCTGGCTCTTTGATCTGCTCGTATAACAAAACCGACAGTTAGCAGACAGCAGGAGAGTGTATATCTGTAATACGTGCTTGTTCTTCGCCCTTGAAAACTGGCCGAGTGCGGTGGACAAAATATGGCCCAAATGGTTGGAGTCTTGTAGTTCGTAAGGACGCGAACCAAAGAGACTGCATGCTGGGCTCTCTCCGTCCTTCTTTTGTGCAGCTTCGCAGTCCGCGTGCCCTCTCGCGTATACTGATAGCAACTGTGAACGCCCAACTCTGGAGGTCCAACCTATGAAGGGCATCATCCTCGCCGGGGGGTCCGGCACGCGCTTGTACCCGCTCACGCTCGTCACCAGCAAGCAGCTGCTGCCGGTCTACGACAAGCCCATGATCTACTACCCGCTGTCCACCCTCATGCTGGCGGGCATCCGGGACATCCTGGTCATCTCCACCCCTGCCGACCTGCCCAACTTCCAGCGTCTGCTGGGCGACGGCTCCCGCTTCGGCGTGAACCTCTCCTACGCCGAGCAGCCCTCTCCGGACGGCCTGGCGCAGGCCTTCATCATCGGCGAGGAGTTCATCGCCGGCGAGCCCTGCGCGCTCGTTCTGGGCGACAACATCTTCTACGGCAACGGCCTGTCGCGCCACCTCAAGCGCGCCGTCGAGGCCGCCGAGCGCGAGGGCGGCGCTACCGTCTTCGGCTACCACGTGGACGACCCCGAGCGCTTCGGCGTCGTGGAGTTCGATAAGGATTTCAACGCCGTCTCCATCGAGGAGAAGCCCGCCCACCCCAAGAGCTCCTACGCCGTCACGGGCCTGTACTTCTACGACGGCCGCGTGACCGAGATGGCCAAGAAGGTGGAGCCGAGTGCCCGCGGCGAGCTGGAGATCACCACCCTCAACCAGATGTACCTGGACGACGGGTCACTCTCCGTGGTGACCCTCGGCCGCGGCTACGCCTGGCTGGACACCGGCACCATGGAGTCCCTCTACGAGGCCTCCGAGTTCGTGCGCTCGGTGGAGCGCGCCCAGGACCTGCCCGTGTCCGTGCCCGAGGAGATCGCCTGGGAGAACGGCTGGATCGACACGCCCGCCCTCGAGGCGGCCGCCGAGGCCTACGGCAAGTCCGTCTACGGCGGGCACCTGAAGCAGGTCGCCGCCGGCGCCATCAACTCCAGGAACATCGACTACTAGGAACACCAGGAATAGGGGAGTACCACCTTGTCCGAGAACTTCGAACCCAAGAACATCATCGTCACCGGCGGCTGCGGCTTCATCGGGTCCAACTTCGTGCACTACGTGGTGAACAACCACCCGGAGGTCCACGTCACGGTGCTCGACAAGCTGACCTACGCCGGCAACCGCGAGAACATCGCGGGCCTGCCCGCCGACCGCGTTGAGCTCGTGGTGGGCGATATCTGCGACAGCGCCCTGCTCGACGAGCTCGTGCCCGGCCACGACGCGATCGTGCACTACGCGGCCGAGAGCCACAACGACAACTCCATCGACGACCCCACGCCGTTCCTGCGCACCAACGTGGAGGGCACGTTCGCCCTGCTGCAGGCCGCGCGCAAGTTCGGCGTGCGCTACCACCACGTCTCCACCGACGAGGTCTACGGCGACCTCGCGCTGGACGACCCGGCGCGCTTCACCGAGGAGACCCCGTACCGCCCCAGCTCCCCCTACAGCTCCACCAAGGCGGCCTCCGACCACCTGGTGCGCGCCTGGCACCGCACCTTCGGCGTGAGGGCCACCATCTCCAACTGCTCCAACAACTACGGTCCCTACCAGCACGTGGAGAAGTTCATCCCGCGCCAGATCACCAACATCCTGGACGGCGCGCGCCCCAAGCTCTACGGCGACGGCCGCAACGTGCGCGACTGGATCCACACCGATGACCACTCGAGCGCCGTGTGGACCATCCTCACAAAGGGCGAGATGGGGGAGACCTACCTCATCGGAGCCGACGGCGAGAAGTCCAACATCGACGTGCTGCGCGCGATACTTACGCGCATGGGCAAGGCTGAGGACGATTTCGACTGGGTGCGCGACCGACCCGGCCACGACCGCCGCTACGCCATCGACTCTACCAAGCTCCGCCGCGAGCTGGGCTGGGAGCCCAGGCATACGGACTTCTCCGAGGGCCTGGACCAGACCATCGCCTGGTACACCGAGAACCGCGCCTGGTGGGAGCCCGTCAAGGCCGCTACCGAGGCCCGCTACAAGGCCCAGGGGCAGTAAGTTACCACTAATCGAGGGCGCCGTTGCGAACTGATCGCGACGGCGCCCGTGCACGCGAGACGTCTTCTCGGCCCGTGCGCGGCGCGGCGGGGTGAGGGGCGGGGGGGGGTTCCCGGGGGGGGGGGCGGGTGGCCGGGCGGGGGGGGGGTGTATCCACCCCCCCGCCACACACCTCAACCCCCGCAATCCGCCCATTAGGGTGGGGGCCACATTTTTTGGGGGCCCCCCCCTGCACTAGTCTGACTTCTTCAGTTTATACCTTTAGTTCATCTCGATGTTCTCG
>CAMQPJ010000003.1 GCA_947003675.1 uncultured Collinsella sp.
TGTCCTCGAGCATGGCCGAGGCAACCGAAAGCGTCTCCTCGGTATACTGGGAGCGTACCGAATCGGGATTGAGCGTCAAATAGATAAAGATGCACAGGAAGATGCACAGCAGCGCACAGGCGACCACCGTGGCAATCGGCTCAATGCCAGTCGCCAGGGCAAAGATAAAGTACGCCAACACGCAAACGGCGCAGACAACGGCGATGATGCGAAAGATTGAAATTGAATTATCGCGCTGGGCGCGGCGGTCGATCATTCAGCCCCCTCCAGGATGCTAATCAGTTGTGCGTCGCGCCAAAGTTCGTCCATGATCTTGGGCCAGAAACTCTGAAAACGCAGGTAGCTTGCGGCGTTTTGGCGGGCATAGGTCTTGGCCTCGTCAATACCATGACGCCAGATGCGCAGATACCCCTCGTGCTCGCGGGTAAACATGCTGCGAACCATGGCGGTCTTGCGCACGCGGTCGTCGAGCTCGCGCGAGATCCACGGACCCGGATAGGGCATGAGTGATGCGGCCGTAACCGGAATGAGTTCCTTTTGGTGCGCAGCGAACGTCAGCTTGGCCCGCTCGTAGTACCAACGGTACACGTCCTGCATAAAACGCGGCGAGCGCTTCTCGGACTCGGGCGGCAGGTGGCGCACGGTCCACTCGTTGTCGAACCACACGTCGTAGCCAAACATGCGCATGTTAAACAGGTAGTCCAAATCCTCGCCGCGGGTGATAAACGGGTCGAAGGCCACGCGCGTAAAGGCGCGGGCGTGCAGGGCCACAAGGCCGCCGCACACGTAATTGGAGCGCGAGATGCGGGTGCCCGAGAGCGCCTTTTTCATCCAGCGATTGAACTCGATACGCTTGGTCCACCAGCGATGGCAAATGCCCGCTTTGTCCGTGGGAGCCAGCGGCGACCCGTCGCGATCGTAAAAGTATCCGCTCTTGACTAAAATCGGCAGGCCCTGACGCGTCTGTTGGCCCAGCGCATAGGTCGCACGCTTCATAAAGTCGGCATCGATGACAGTCTCGTCGTCATCCAAAAACACAACCGCGTCGTGCCCCAACACCGCCGCGCAGGCAAGACCCATGTTGCGGATGGCGCCGTAGCCGCGCAGGCTCACGCACTCGCCCGAGCCTTTGGGCGCAATCTGCGCCACGCGGTCGGCAACACGCGAAGCCTGAGTATTGGTAACGATGGTGACCTTAAGCGTGGGATGCGCATTGACGATTTCGTGCACGCGATGGGATACGTCGGCCGTGGCGGAAACCGGACAGACCACCAAGAGAATGATGCGCGGAATGTCGCGCACCTGTTCGAGCGAAGTCAGGCAGCGATCGAGTTCCGGGTTGGCGGCATTGAGCGACGTCGAGTGATCGTAGGTGCCGGGAGCGTTTGCTTGGGTATCATCGCCCGCCCAATATGTTGGGATCACAACCGTGGCGTTCATACCTTTACCCTCCTTGCAACACAAAAACGGGGCGCCGCCAAACACAGGCGACGCCCCGCGACCTAGCTGGTTCCATCATACCCACTTGGGCTAAACATTGTTCGGAAGTCAGAATGATTTATGCGGCTACTTCCAAAAGAGTACTGCAGATAGGCACAATTGCCGTACTGAGCCCGGTTGCCTTACGCCGCCGCCTGAGCCATGCGGGACAGACGGACCAGCAGCACAAAGCCAACAACCAGCAGAACACCAATAGAAAGGACGCCCAGCGACGGGTTGCCGGTCAGCGAGGTGACAACCGACACCAGGAAGGTGCCCATAACGCTTGCGTAACGGCCAAAGATATCGAAGAAGCCGTAGTACTCGTTGGACTTTTCCTTGGGGATGATGCGGCCAAAATAGCTGCGGCTGAGCGCCTGCACGCCACCCTGGAACAAGCCGACCAAAATAGCGAGCACCCAGAACTCAAAGGCGGTCTTCAAGAAAAACGCGGCAAAGAGCACGATGCCCATATAGGCGGCGACGGCCACCAAGATCATGTTGAGTGTGCCCACGCGACCGGCGAGCTTGCCGTAGATGATGGCGGACGGGAAGGCCACAAACTGCGTAACGAGCAGCGCCAGCACCAGCTGGGTCGAATCGATGCCCAGAGCCGATCCGTAGCTGGTTGCCATGGAAATGACCGTGTGCACACCGTCGATGTAGAAGAAGAACGCGATCATGTAGACCAGCACGGTCTTGTTGTGGGCGATCTCGCGCATGGTGTGTCCGACCTCGGAGAACACGCCGCCCACGATGTGGCCGATGGTGTCCTGGGGACCGCGCGCGCGACCGTATTTTTGCTTATAGGTGCGAATGAGCGGCAGGGTAAAGATAAGCCACCAGGCACCGGTGATGACAAACGACAGACGCGTTGCCAGCATGGTGGGGACGCCAAGAGCGGGGCCACCCATGATAAGCGCCAGGCAGATGATGAACGGCACGGCAGAACCGATGTAGCCCCAGGCATAGCCCGAGCTGGACACGGCGTCCATGCGCTCGTCGGTGGTAATGTCGGGCAGCATGGCGTCGTAGAACGTCATAGAAGAGTTAAGGCCGATGGTGCACAGCACGTACACGGTCAAAAATGCCATGGCGGACATGGGGATAGCCTGCGCCAGGCAAAGAACCAGGCCCGTGAGGAAGAAGCCCAAGAAGAACTTGATCTTGTTGCCGGCGTAATCGGCAAGCGCGCCCAGAATGGGCATGAGCATGGCAATGACCAGCGAGGCAATCGTCTGCGCGTTGCCCCAGGCGACCACCAGGTCTGCCGAGGAAGCACCGGTATTGATGGCGTTAAAGTAGATGGGCACCACCGAGGTATTGAGCAGCACGAGGGCCGAGTTGCCCACATCGTACATAACCCAGTTACGCTCGAGCTTGGTGTATTTCATGGACAGGGCCCCTTCGTATTCGCCCGATATGCAGTTAGTTCATCGTACCCCAATTGTCCAGAGGCGCCGGTAAGGATTCGGCAAAGGGGCACGCACGAGCCCTACTCCTCGCGGTCGAACTCTTCGTCGGCGCCGAGCACGCGACCGCTGTAATTGACGTGGTTGGTCACGGCCTCCATATCGCCTGTTTCGATGAATCGGGCGACCGTGCACTCGTAATCGAGCAGCGCGCGGTCAAAGACCTCGGGGAAGCTCTCGGTCGAGACTTCATCGGTAAAGGGGTTCTTCCATGCCAAGTGGCCCAGGTTGCCGGTACGCTCGGGCAACTCGGTCGTCACGCGGTGCGCAAGGCCGTCGAGTAGCGAATAATCGTGCACCAAGCCCTCAAGCAGGGCAATCGCACGCGTCTTGACCGAACCGGCCGGCTCGATAGTGCGGTAGAGCATCTGCATGTCCGAGACGGCGCCGGCGTACTCCCCCGCCGGGATGTCGATACCGTACACGCGCCCGGCGACGTAGCTCATCAGCACGCCGGCAACGCGATTGATGCGGTCGGTAGTGACAATCTCGCCCGCCGGCGGATAATCCTCGACCGTGGCCCCGTCACGTTTGAGCTGCAGCATCAGCACGTCCAGGTCGCTTTCGAGCACGGCGTGAACTTGGCTGCCCGAAGCCTCGAGCTCGGGGTCGGACTCAACAATGCCAAACTGCTGCTCGTAGACAAAGGGGTGGGCATTGCGATCGAGCACATAGTGCGACAGCAGGCCCAGCGCAAAGGCGCGACCCAGATTGGCATCGCGCGGCTGTAGGTGCGACACGCCGTCGCGCAGGCACGAGAACTGGCGCGACATGCGCGAGCGGTGCATGACCTGAGCAAGCGACATACAGTCGGAAATGCGCGGCGTGAGCATGTGGAAGAAAAACGGGTCGGGACCCTGGTTGCCCAGGATAAAGGCGATGCGCTCCTCATCGGACGTGATAACGCCCTGCGGAAGACGGTCGATGCTTTCCTCGCCAAACAGATGATGCGTAATGAGCGCGGGCATAATAATCCTTTCGATTTCATTCGATGCAATCCATTATGCCCACCGCACAGTCATGCCAAACCTGTAACGGCAAACGATGGCACACCGACCCTTACGCAAGCCCCAAGTGCGATTTGACCTCGGCAGCGCGACGGCGGGACACGGGCACCGTCGAGGTTACGCGATCGAGCCTGAGCTCCATCAGGCCCGTGGAGCCGATCTCGATATTATGCACGTCTTCCAAATTAACCAGATAGCTGCGGTGGACACGGATAAAGCCCTCGGAGGCCAAGCGGCGCTCGAGCGAGGAAATCGACTCATTGATCAGGTACGTCCCCTCGGCGCAGACGGCGTTGCAAAAATCGGCGCGCGCCTCAAAGTAGCAGACATCCGCCACGGGAATGAACACCTTTTTGCCCCCGCGATCCACCGTCAGGCGCAAAGGCTGGCGCGGAGCATGGACGACGCGGCGAGCCCCCAGGGCAGTCTCGATCTTGTCGAGCGCCTTTGACAGGCGGGCATCCTCGACCGGTTTGACGATGTAATCGACAGCATCGAGGTTATAGGCATCGGCCGCATACTCGGCAAATGCCGTCACAAACACCACAACCGGCGGCGTCTTTAGGTTCTGCAGCGTCTCGGCAAGCTCAATTCCCGAGCGACCGGGCATGGTAATGTCTAAAAACAGCACGTCGGGCTTGTTCGACAGAATCGACTCCACGGCTTCGGTGACATTGCCCGCCTCGGCAATCTGACCCACACGCGTATCCTTTTCCAACAGATAGCGTAGCTCAGCCCTAATTGGGGGCTCGTCATCAACCACCAGTATGTTCCAGCCTTCGGACATATGCGCTTCCCCTCTTTTTCTCTCAATCCAACCGCGTGCTACACCGTCAACGGCGCCGGCTCATGTGGCTCGCCGTTCAACTCAACGATGACCTGCGTCCCCACGCCCTCCTGAGACTTCACGCGCATACCAGAATCTTCTCCGTAAAAGAAATGGATGCGCTGAAGCACGTTGAAGAGCGCCAGGCCGCAACCTCGCTTGACGGAGCCGTCGGCGGTAATGCTCTCGGGCTCCTCTCGGCGATGCTGCTCAAACAGATGCGCGCAGACTTCTTCGCTCATCCCGATGCCGTCATCTTCGACGATGATCTCCAAGCCGTCATCGGTCTCAAAAGCCCTAACACGAATAGAAAGCGGCTCGGTCTCGCGCTGCGCATGCTTGATGCAGTTTTCGAGCAGCGGCTGCAAGATAAACGGCGGTACCAGGCTGTCGTGCACCTCAAAGTCGATGTCGACCGAAACGCGCAGACGGCCGTCGCCATACCGGGCCTGCATAAGATTGATATAACGAGTGCCCTGTTCCACCTCGTGCTCGAGCGTGGTGAGCGTATCGGAATCAGAAAGCGTCTGACGATAGTAATTGGAAAAGTCGATCAGCAGCGATCGCGCCTTGTCGGGCTCGGTTCGAACGAGCGACACGATGGTGCTGATGGTGTTAAACAGAAAATGAGGATCGACCTGCGATTGCAAGGCGCGCAGCTCCACGCGGGCCGTAAGCTCGTCCTGGCGCTCGAGCTCAAAGCTCGCGAGCTGCGTGGAGATGAGATCGGCAAAGCCCGAGGCCAACGCCGTCTGGCGCATATCGATGCTGCTCAGGCGGGGATAGTACAGCTCGAGTGTGCCCACGCAATGCCCGCGCACGGTAAGCGGCGCGACAATGCCGGCGCGCAGGCGGGGAAAATAACCGCCCGTCTCATTGGAGGTGTCGCGCGAAAACACGCTCTGCTCGCCCGTCTCAATCACACTGAGCGTGGTCTTGAGCACGACCGGGGTGCCGGCGGGGCACTTTGCCGAGTCCTCGCCCCAGCTTGCCAACACCTGTTTGCCATCGGTAAAGCAGATGGCAGAGGCGATGGTCTCGGACAGGATGATCTTAGAAGCACCCAGGGCAGCTTCGGGCGTAAGGCCACGCGATGTATAGGCGAATATTTTTGATGCGATGGCAAGCGTACGGTCGGTTGCGCTCGATGTGAGGTCATCGGGGACCACAAAGACATACGAGAAAAAGAAGCACAGCATGACCAGGCCGGCAATAACGACAACGCCCGGAACGGGATTGGGATTATCGGTTAAATCCCAGATAAGCAGCAGGATAAGCGCCGGAACGACAACACCGAGCAGGATGGCCTGGACCACATGCTGGGCCGTACGAAAGACCTTGGTAGAGTTGTAGCTCTTGCCCAGAATCAGCCTGTTTAAATCCACCGTCATCCCCTTTTATCTATCGCACCCATAGCAATAAAGAGGGCCGCAAGCGACCCTCTCCATTGCATTATGCAATCAAATACTGTGTTTTACATCCAGTCGTCGATGAACGGTAGTTTAGGCGCTGTATTTGTTGGCCTCGCCAAAGGTGCCAGCCTCGACGATCCAGCCGTCCTTCATGATGACGTCCATGTTGTCGGTGTTGAGCACGTGGATGTCGGCGGCGACGTCACCGTTGACGACCAGCAGGTCGGCGCACTTGCCGGCCTCGATGGAACCGGTCTCGTCCTCGATGTGGCACATCTTGGCACCGTTGAGGGTAGCGCAGGTGATGGTCTCGACCGGGGTGAAACCGATCTTGTCGACGAACTCGTACATCTCCTCGATGGAGCAGGTGCCGTACGGGGTGACGAAGGAGAAGGAGTCGGAGCCGATCGTCATGACGACGCCGCGCTTCTTGGCCTCGCGCAGGCAGTCGTAGTTGCGCTGCAGCTCCTTCTCGACCAGGGTGCCCTCGTACTTGTCGTGCAGCTCGGGGACGTAGACGGGCGGATAGGTGGCGTACCAGGTGGGCAGGAAGGCGATCGTCGGGGTGAAGAAGGTGCCCTGCTCGGCCATGAGGTCCATGGTGCGCTCATCGATATCGAAACCGTGAATCAGCTGCTCGCAGCCAAAGCGAACGGAATCGTAGGCAGCGGCGTGGTTGTTGTAGCAGTGGCTCCACACGGGGATGCCGACCATCTTTGCCTCGTCGACCACGGCCTGGATCTCCTCGGAGCAGTAGTGCTGGTCGCGACCGGAGTCCCAGCGCCAGATGCCGCCACCGGTAGCCCAGATCTTGATGGCATCGGGGTTCTCGCGCAGGCGACGACGGACGGCCTTGCGCAGATCCCAAGGACCGTCGACCTGGTCGCCCCAGGGATGGGATTCCTTGTTGAGCTCCTGGGTGCAGTGGTGAGAGTCACCGTGGCCGGCAACGCGGCAGAAACCGAGGCCGGTGGCCAGAACGCGCGGGCCCTTAAAGACGCCCTTGTCGATGCAGTCACGGATCTGGATACCAAAGCGGCCGATCTCGCAGACGGTGGTGAGGCCGTGGGTGAGGCAGTCGTAGGCCTGCTTGACGGCGACGGCCTGCTTCTCGAGGAGCGGCTGCATGACCCAATCGGTGTCATCGTCGGTCAGGTTGCCCGAGAAGTGCAGGTGGGTGTCGATCAGGCCGGGAAGGACAGTCTTGCCAGCGGCGTCGATAACCTCAACGCCCTCGGGAAGGTCCTGCATGGCGCCGGCGTACTCGATCTTGCCGTTATCGTCGACGAGAACGAGGGAGTTCTCGACCGGCTCGGCACCGGTACCGTCGATGAGCTTGCCGCCAACGATTGCATACTTAGTGGACATGGTTCCTCCTTATGGATCCATATATGTGGGCGAGGCCGTGTTGGGTCGCGGCCTCACAAAGCTACCCAAGTGGTGCCGGGTTCGGTGCGCGGGAGAGAGGATTCCGCGCACCCGATCCGCCCCGGCTAGGCGTTACTTTTTGCGGGAATTGGTGAAAGCCATGAGGGCCAGGCCAATAGCCAACCAACCGATCACGATGCTCCACTCCACCATGTTGAGGGAGGCGGGAGAGAACGGAATCACGAGCAGGCCGATGATGATGGCGCAGGCAGCGATAGCGAGGCCGATGCCAAACTTGCCGCCGGGCACCTCGTAGGGACGAGGCAGGTCGGGCTCGGTGAAGCGCATGCGCAGGCAGGCGAGGGCGACCATACCGCAGGAGAAGATGAAGGCGAGAGCCGACACGTTGGTCAGAGGGATGAGCATGTTCTTGCCCAGGAACGGACCGATGACGGTGATGACGCCCAG
Organism: uncultured Collinsella sp.; assembly: GCA_947003675.1. GTDB lineage: Bacteria > Actinomycetota > Coriobacteriia > Coriobacteriales > Coriobacteriaceae > Collinsella. The sequence goes on from CAMQPJ010000003.1 coordinate 8,033, forward strand.
AACGACGCAGGCGAGCTTGGGAGCGCCGGACTTGGGGTCGACCTCGGCGAACTTCTCGGGCAGCTGGCCCTTGCGGCCCATGGCGAGCATGATGCGGCTCGTGGCGCCGTAGAAGGAGTTCATCGGGCCCATGGGTCCAAGCGTGGCGATGACGAGCATGGCCAGGTACAGAAGCATGTTGATGCCCTTGAGGCAGGCAAGCGCGGGAACCGGGCTCTTAACAAACTCATGCCAGTCGAGGATGGTGCCGAACGAGTAGATGCAGACCATGTAGAAGCCGCCGGCGGCCAGCAGGGCCAGGGAGATGATCTTGCCGAACTTGTTCCAGTTGAGGCCCTCGGCTGCTTCCTCAGCCTGCTGAGGAATGGTGTCGAAACCGGCATAGAAGAACGGAGTCAGAACCAGGACCGACACGATGCCGGCGAACAGGCTGGCGCCCTCGGTAGCGGCCTTGCCGCCGCCAGCGCCGGTGACCTGGGAGAACACGGGCATGGCGTTGTCCGGCGAGCCGGTGAACAGCGAGACGCCCATGGCGAGCAGCATGCCGCAGAGCAGGGCCTTGGTCAGGAAGGCCTGGAGCTTGGCGGCCGAGCTGGCACCGCGGAAGTTGAGGAAGATGACGTAGGCTGCAAAGCCGAGCGCGATCAGCGTCGGGAACAGGTAAACGTCGGCGCCCAGGATGGTGTAGAGCTTGACGGCGCGCAGCCACTCAAGACCAGGCAGGCTGCCGAACATCTCGGACACGAGGGTCGAAATGGCGATGGCCTCCCACGGGCACAGGATACCGTTGCCCAGAGCCAAAAGCCATCCGGTGATGTAGCTCAGCGTACGGCCAAAGCTACGATCGACATACTCGACGATGCCGCCCGAGATGGGGATAGCAGCCGTGAGCTCACCGAAAACAGCTCCGACGGGCACGAGGAAGATTGCACCCAAGAGGAATGCGATCATAGCGGGAACGGGACCGCCGCCCACGACCATCCAGTCGCCGACCTGCAGAACCCAACCGGTACCGATAATGGCACCGAAACCGATGGTGAAGAAGTTCCAGAGCGAAAGCGTTTTCTTCATACCGCCGTTATCCTCGACTGCAACTTCTGCGTTCTTGTCCGCCATTGTTCCCCTCCTTTCCTTTTTGACGCCCCTTGACGTCACCCCTTGCGCGGTCTGTTTTGCCGCGCTCTTTTATTTCGTGGCTTTAAGATACGGCCTTGGCGCAGCAGCTCCGCTTGTAGCTCGACCGAAGGCAGAACTGCAAAACGAGCGGCGCCGTTTTTGGGACGAACGGCACGGTTTGCCGTCCATTGTTGCCGCCCGTCCGACGGGCGTACGCTCATCGGACGCATATAGAGTTGTTTTTGAGGCCGTGTGTTTTGCGCCTTTCGTACCGTTTACCGAGCTTTTGACGCGCAGACCCATTTGTTGCACATCTTTTTTGTAGGATGGACAGGTTATACATGAGACAAGGCGGTACGAATGGCATACGGATACAACGACGGTGATCAACGGCGACAAAGCGTTCGCCTTGCTGGCCGTACCACGCCTACGCCCACAAGTGCCACGAGCAGCAATCCGCAACGTCCTCAAGAGCAACCCAGGCCTTCGTCTCGGCAGCAGGCAAGCAGAACGCGGCAGAGTGGCCGTCTGAGCACGGGCACAAGCGCGCAGCAAGATGGCCGCTTGGGCGCGCGCACTCGACAGCGTCAGGCCGAGGTTCCGCAACTGCGCCGCAACGGCGCACGTCAGCCCGGCATCCATATCAACCGCTTCTTTTCGCATCCCCAAGGCGGACGCGACGGCAAGCCCTACCGCTCGACATCGCACGCGAATGCCCCCGCCCTGCCGGCTCGTCGACTTCGCCTCGCACTGTGCTCTATCCTTACCTGTCTGGTCTTTGTGCTTATGAGCTCCTGTATGTCCCACGGTTCGGCCGGTCTCGAGCCCACCGCCGAGGACAAGCTGCTCAAGGCCCCCGTCGCACCCGGTTATTCTTTCGCCTTTTCGACCCCGCGCTCGCAATGGCAAGCCGGCACGATGCCCCATATCTATCAGATCGACCCTGCGTGGTCGGAGCTGCCTTACGCCGGCGGCACCATCCGCCAAAATGCCTGTGGGCCTACGTGCCTCACCATGGTCTACATCTTTAAGACGGGACGCACCGATATGACCCCCGTCGATATGTGCGCGCTTTCCGAGGCGGGCAATTACGCCCCCACCGGTGCAACCGAATGGTCGTTTATGACGAGCGGCGCGTGGCAGTTGGGACTTAACGGAACGGAGCTCCATAACGATCGCGAATCGATGACTCAGGCGCTGCGTTCGGGAGCGCCCGTCATCGCCGCCGTTCGGCCGGGCACCTTTACCAACGTGGGCCACTACATTGTGCTTTACGGTATTGACGACGCCGACCAGATTGGAGTCTTCGATCCCAACTCGGCCAGCCGCAGCGCCCGCCGCTGGGGCGTCGTAGAGGTCCTCAATGAAGCCGAAGCCATGTGGGCCTACTACTAGTCATTGGGCACTCATTGGGGACAGACTTAAATGAGTGGTCGTCGGGGACAGTCTTACGGACGCCGGCCGAGAGCAGACGAAAAGGGCCATCCCGAACTGCTTGGAACTGCCAGCACGGAAAGCGCATCCTGCTTTGGGGCCCAATAGCGGGGTGCGCTTTCCGTTAGCGGCCCGTTTGGGAAACTAGGGACCGCTTTTCGACAATAATCCGGGATGCATTTTCCGATTGAGGGCCTCAAGGGAAACCGCACCCCATGTTGGACGCTCATTCTGGGATGTGCTTTCCGCAGTTGATCGATGCGGCCTTTAAGGACTGTCCCAAGCTGCCGGCAGGAAAGGAACGTCCCCAAGTGCCGGGTTTCCGCAGCCTGCAATGCTCCTCATGAACAGCCGCCTCAATAACAAAAGCCCCCGCGGCCGAAGTGAACCGCGGGGGCAACAGACCTGCAAGAGTTAACTCAAGTCCTCGCCATTTGATGCAATGACCTTTTGGTACCAGCAGAAGCTGTCCTTTCGGTAGCGATCGAACGTGCCTTTGCCCATATCATCGGCATCAACATAAACAAAGCCATAGCGCTTCTTCATCTGCCCCGTCGAGGCCGACACCAAATCGATACAGCCCCACGGCGTGTATCCCATCAGGTCAACACCGTCCTCGACAATTGCATCGCGCAGCGCAAGAATATGCCTTCGCAGGTAATCAATATGATACGCATCGTGGACTTTGCCGTCTTCCAGCGCATCGAGTCCGCCCACACCGTTCTCGGCGATAAAGAGCGGAAGATGGTAACGATCGTGGTAGCCGGCAAGCGTCACGCGCAAACCCAGCGCATCGATCTGCCACTTCCAGGCAGTCTCTTTATCCTTGAGGTACGGATTGCGCAACGTCGGGAACACGTTGCCCTCCGCCTTCTCGGCGATCACCTGATCATCGGCGCACACCAAGCGCGAGCAATAGTACGAGAACGAGATGAAGTCGACCGTATGCTCTGCCAGATACTCCGTATCGCCCGGCTCAAAGGGCACGTGAACACCCTCTTTCTCGAGTGCACGCAGCTTCCAAGCAGGATAGGCGCCCGCAGCCATCACGTCTGTGTAGAAGTAGCGGCCGCGGTCCTCCTCATACGCAAGCCATACGTCCTCGGGCGCACAACGGTACGGATAGGTCGCACCGGCAGCGACCATGCAACCCACCTTGTTTGCGGGATCGATCTTGTGCAGAATCTCGACAGCGCGAGCGCTCGCCATAAACATATGGTGCGAGAACGCCGCAGTCACGGCTGCACGGTCACGCTCATCCTCGAGCGTGACACCCGCGTTGAGATAGGACAGCGCCACGCTGTTGATCTCGTTGAACGTAAGCCAATAACGCACGAGGCCCTGGTACGCGCGTCCGACGGTCTCGACGTAGTGCGCATACCGCTCGATCATCTCTCGGCTTTGCCAGCCACCATAGCGCTCGACCAGAGCCAACGGATAGTCGTAGTGCGACAGCGTCACAAGCGGCTCGATTCCATGCTCGCGCAGCGCCTCGAATACCTGACGGTAAAACTCCAAGCCTTCGCCGTTGGGCTCGGCCTCCATCCCTGTGGGAAAAATACGGCTCCAGCAAATTGAAAGACGCAGGCACTTAAAGCCCATCTCGGCAAAGAGCTCGACATCCTCGTGCCAATGATGGAAGAAGTCGTTGCCCCAGCGGCATGGATACAGCCTGTCCGGATCGTCCACGGGCTTTTGCCTGCCAAACATTACATCCCAGCGGTCGGAACCCTGTGGGATCAGGTCGGAGTGCGACATGCCGCGGCCGCCCTCGTTCCAGCCCCCTTCGGCCTGGTTGGCGGCGAGGGCACCACCCCACAAAAAGCCCTCGGGCATACCGGCGGCAGACGTTCTGTCAAAGTAACTCATGCTACTCAGCATCCTCGGCAGAAGCTGCCGCGGCGTTCTCCTGCTCCTGAGCCAGGAGCTGGTTATCGTACACCTTAAAGAACGGGTACCAGACCACAGCCATGACCACGATCAAAACGATCGTAAACACCCAGATGCGCGGGTCGAGGCACTGGACAAAGCCCTGAACGAAGATGGGGAACGTGCCGCTCACCAAGATGTAGAAGTTAGAGACAAGACCCAGTGAGACCGCACCCCAATACAGCAGGGCCGAGATCATGCCGCCTAGCACAAACGGAATCATGAGGATCGGGTTGAAGATGATGGGCGCGCCGAAGATCGCGGGCTCGGAGATACGGAAGAAGCTCGGCACGATCGATGCCCTGCCAAATGCCTTGAGCTGCTGCGACTTTGCCCTAAACGCGCAGAGCGCCACAAAAGAGAACGTATTACCCGTGCCGCCGATGAGGTTGATGGCCAACGACATGAGCACCGGGTGGAACTCAAGCGGCTGCCCGGCAGCATAGAGCGAGGCGTTGGCGGCAAAGGCGGCAAGCGAGACCGGGGCGGTGATGGGCATTACGATCATGTTGCCGTGGACGCCAAAGCACCAAAACAGCAGCGTCATGAAGCAGATAAGCAGTGCGCCGGGCACAGAGTCAACTGCGACGGAAAGCGGGGCAGCGAGCAGCTTCTCGATAACCGAGGGGATGGACAGCGCGGGATCGATCATCTGGATCAGCAGGTTGCCGCCAAAGAAGATGAGGATGTTGGCGAGCATAGGTACGATGGCGCCAAAGGTTTCGGACAAAAACGGCGGCACGCCATCGGGCATCTTGATGGTGATGCCCTTGGTCTGGCAGAAGCGCGTGACCTCGACGGAGACCAAGGCAACGATGATGGCGGTAAACAGGCCCTGCGCACCCAGATAGGTGCAGGGGACCGCCTGGAGCACGGACTCGTCAGCAAGCTGGTAGTAGGACGACGGCGCCGCGGCGATCAGGAACATCACCAGCGAGGTCATGCCGGCGTTAAGCTTGGGCATCTTGTAGGTGCCCGCCAGGTTATAGGCGATTGCGAACGTCACGATCACCGACAGTATGCCCATCGTCATATTGAAGGGGATGAGCAGCGTGAGCTTATTGGCCGTCGCAAAATCGAGCCAAGGGCCAAAGACGGACCAGAACCCGCCCTGCGCCACCAGGTCGGCCGTGACCGGCGGGTTGGCGAGGATCATAAAGACGGCAGATACCAAGATGAAGCTGATCGCGCTCATAAAGCCCTTTTGCATGGAGGCAAAGTGGCGCTCGGTGCCGCAGAAATTGGCGATAGGGGTCAGTTTTTCCTGAAGCAGGGTCATGAACTTCTCCATGGTCGCCTCCTAACCCAACAGCGACTGGGCGAGTGCCAGCACGTTGGCGGCGTTGCCCATGCCGTAGTCCTGTGCGGGGATGACCGCGGTCGGCTTACCGCTCCCCTGCTTGACGGTGTTGAGCTGGTAGGACACCTGCGGCCCCAAGAGCAGCACGTCATAATTGGCGCACGTCTCCTGATACTCGCCGATACCCACCGCATCGATATCGAGCTCGATGCCGTTTTGCTCCGCATATTTCTCGAGTTTCTTCATCAGAATGCTTGTAGACAGACCAGCTGCGCAAACAAGAAGGATCTTCATAAGGGATTCCCTTCGCATTGATTGGTTGGATAGTCACCGCACGCCGCTAGGCGTTCTTGGTTGCAGTGCACTCATACAGGCAGATCAGCTCCTGCACGAGCTCCTGAGCAAGCATGGAGCACATGAGGTGGTCCTGAGCATGGACCAGCAACACATCCACCGACAGATGCTCGCCCGCTGCCTCAGTCGAAAGCAGCTGCGTTTGGATGTGGTGAGCCTTGATTCCCGCATCCTTTGACTGCTTCATGAGTTTGGCGGCGGCGTCAAAATCCCCCGCTTTTGCCTTTTCAAGGGCTTCGAAGGCAAGGCTGCGTGCCTCTCCCGCTGCAGCGACCAGCTGAAACGAAACCATCTCGGTTCCCTGATCGTCCATAACGGTCTCCTCTCCCGTGATGTTTGGTTTGTACTTGAATATTCGAAACGCCTATCTCCCGCCCGCAATCCTCGAGGTTTATTGCAGGTAGACAGACAGGGTTATCGACAAAAGAAGTCTTAAGCCGTATGCGCTTGCACAAGCGCCATCAGCTCATGCCAGGACCGGCGCTCGCGTAGGCGCTCGACCCCCTGGCGGTCCATAAAGATCTCGGCGAGCAGTGAGCTCAAGATCCGCGCCTCATCGCCGCCCGACCGGGCAAACGACACCATAAAGACGATATCGACCTCATGGCCGTATTCGTCCCAAAGAATGGGGTGTTCGAGCAGGCCCACGGTAACAAAGGCCTCGGCGCTCAAGGGATGCATCCCATGGGGCATGGCTACCCCATTGCCAAACGAGGTGGCACTCGCGCTCTCGCGCTCGGCGACCTCTTGGGCAAACTGGGCATCGACACGGCCGCTCTCGACGGCGCGCTCGGAGAGATATCGGAGAACGGCCTGCTTCGACGACGCCTCAACGCGGTTGAAGAACAGGGCACGGCTAAAGAAAGAGCTTACGGAGTCCGATTGCGCAGTGTCGTCGCTCAGCACCTTGCGGATAGCGTTGACATCGCTCGTCTCCAAGAAGAAATCGGCCTCGCGGACGGGCACGGGCAACTTGACGTTGAGCGGCACCGTTGTGAACACGTAGTCGATGTGCGAAAAATCGAACGTTCCCACGCGGGCGACATCGCATGTCTCAATCGAATCGATATACATGCCAAACTGCTTGCGGTACTGGTGCTCGAGCATACGGGCGCTTCCCGCTCCCGAGGCGCACACGATCAGGATGCGCTTGCGACGCGGCTGGTCGGCTTGCTGCTCGAGGGCCAGGGCAAATGCCATGGCGATGTAGCCGAGCTCTTCATCAGAGGGCTGGCTGCCAAAATGGCGCTCGAGTACCTGCGAGGTGCCAGCTGCCATCGAATAGGCCAACGGAAACCTCGTCTTGATATCGGGCAGCATGGGGTTATCCATATGCATGTGATATTCAAGGCGATAGCCCAGAGGGCCGATATGCCGAGCAAGGTTCATGCGAAGTTCAAGATCGCCGCTAAAGTCAAACCTAAACTCATCGTTGACCGCACGTACCATCTCGGAAGCAATCTCCCACATCTCGTCCGAGATAACGGCAGAGCCCTTCTCGGGCACGCCCGTGCCCCTGCCGAGCAAATGGATTGCGATAAAGGCAACCTCTTCTCGGGGCATGCTCACGCCCAGGGCATCCTTGATGTTTGCGGCAATCTGGAAAGCCGCGGCGTATTCGCGCGTTCCCTCCAGTTTTTGAACGTCCGATTCTGCAGCTGGGACATAGCAGCCCTGCTCGATGCGGCCAAGAGCAATGTAAAGATGCATGATGAGATTGCGGGATGCCAGCGAGCTCACCGTGACGGGCGAGGCCGTCAGGGCATCGTCCACACATGCGGCGATGGCCCGCAGGCGCTCGGCGAGCTTTGCATCGTCGGTGTCGGGCAACACGGGCCTCACCAGCGAGGCCAGGCACAGGCGCCGTTGCGACTCCCCGCCCGCAACGCGGATTCCGTAGCGTGGGCGCTTTTCGAGCGTTAAGTCAAATTGGGCGAGTTTCTGCTCTACCAGACGCATGTCATTGGACAGAGTTCGCGCCGAAACGTAGAGTAAATCCGCATACTCCTCAATCGTCACCCACTGGGACCGCATGAGGAGGTCGTTAAGAAGGAAGGACACACGGCCGTCGCGCGTATCAGGAATGCCCGGATGGGCCAGAGCCGCACCGTCTAGCAAGCGAGCAAGCTCATCTGCATGTGCAACATCGATACGATATTGCCCTTTGCTGCCAACGATGCGTGCAACCCCCGCAAGATTGTCGTTTGCGCGATGGATATAGTTTCTCACGGCGCGCTCGCTTACCTCGAGACGCTTGGCAAGCACCGCGACAGCGACAGGCTGAGCGTCCTCGATCATATTTACAAGCTGCTTGACGCGAGCATCCATGTCCTCCTCCTTTCCCTGCGTCTAGTCTAACGCGGTAAAGAATGACACTCCACGTCGCTCTCGTTCCGCCAACGCGGAACAGGTTGCGGGGAGTCCAGCTGAACTTATAGGGGGCACGGAGAGAGGGCCCGAAAGCAATGCGTCGGTGTGAGATGCGCTTTCCGCAGTCATTGGGGACAGATTTAAATTAGTAGTCATTGAGGACGTTCTTGTTTGACTAGTCGTTTAAGAACGTCCCCAATGACTACCCACCCATCGGGGACCAGGTGAATAGCAAAAGCCCCGCGGTCGGAGCGGGCCGCGGGGCTCATGAAGAGAGGCTAGTTTGTGGGCGTCTTGCCTGGCGCCCACGAGAGAGGCAACAGAGTAGAGACTACTCGTGGATGCGGGTACCGGAGAGACCGGCCATGGTCTCGGCGGCCTTGTCCAGGGCACCGATGATGCAGGTGCGACCCTTGCGGGAGCGGGCAAACTTGATGGCGGCGCGGACCTTGGGCTCCATGGAACCCTTGCCGAACTGGCCCTCGTCGGCCAGGCGCTCGGCCTCGTCGGCGGTGATGTCCTCGAGCTCCTCCTGGTTGGGCTTGCCAAAGTTGATGGCGACATGCTCAACGGCGGTCAGCAGGAACAGAACGTCGGCGTCGCAGTCCTCGGCCAGCAGCTCGCCGCCCAGGTCCTTGTCGATGACGGCGGGAACGCCCTTGTAGCAGCCCTTGTTCTCGTAGTCGCGGACGACGGGGATGCCGCCGCCACCGCAGGCGATGACGATGAACTCGTTGTCGAGCAGGTTGAGGATGGAGTCAGCCTCGACGATCTTCTTGGGATCGGGGGAAGCGACGACGCGACGCCAGCCGCGGCCGGAATCCTCGACGAAGACCTTGGAAGGATCCTCGGCCATGAACTCCTTGGCCTGCTCCTCGGTGTAGAAGGGGCCGATCGGCTTGGTCGGGTTCTTGAACGCGGGATCGTCCGGGTCGCACTCGATCTGGGTGACGACGGTTGCGGCGTGCCAACGCTTATAGCGCTTGTGCATCTCGCGGCCAATGCCCTGCTGCAGGTGATAGCCGATGTAGCCCTGGGACATGGCGCCGCACTCGGGCAGCGGCATCTCGGGGGTGCCGATGGCGTCGTGGGCAGCGGCGAAGGCGTTCTGGATCATGCCAACCTGCGGGCCGTTGCCGTGGGTGATGATGATCTCGTTGCCCTGCTCGATCAGGCCGAGGAGAGCGTGAGCGGTGTTGCTCACGGCCTCGATCTGCTCAACGGGGTTGTTGCCGAGGGCGTTGCCGCCAAGGGCGACGACGATACGATCGGGCTTGCCAAGAGGCTTAGACATTGCTGGAATCCTTTCTGTAAAAGGCCTACAACCCATTAATAACCCGCGCCCGTGCGATACGCGAGTTTATTAAGGTTTATATTCTCTTTATCGCTCATTTTATTCATTTTGAAAATAGTTGAACGGTGAACGGTCGCTTTTACCCGCTCAGCGTAAAGAAACCCAGCTCAAGCATATCTACGTCATTTACGTGCAACTTTATTTTAATAGAGCAGGGATTAGACCAGATTATGCAAACTATATCTTTGCTAAACATAAAACAGACAGCGCAAAATCTTACTCGCACTATACGAGATTCTATGCACTTATTGGACGAGTATGCAGCCCTGCAATAACATGGCGTTTTTCATCCAACTTAAGGAATAGACGAGCGCCCATACCGCGCGTCGGCCGGCAGCCGGCGAGCCGTCTCGTCGGTTGCCGCTTCCAGAAAATCAAAAACTGATATTGCGCGCGCAATTGCTGCATGGTACTTTAGCGAAGAACAGCGCGGGCTGGGGCGACAGAGATTTGTCGTGAAGTTTGGGTTCGGCGACCCCGCTGCTGTCTTCTCCTTATCCGCCAGCGAACCCCTTGAGCGACGGATTGAGGAGGTCCTTACTATGACAAAAATGCTCAAGATCACGCTGAATGGCGAGACGTTTCTCGCCGACATGCTTTGGGACAAGGCTCCCGAGGCATGCAAGCTGTTCGAATCATCCTGTCCAGTCGAGTCACGTATCTTTTCGGCCAAGATCTGCGATGCCGAGGTAACCTATCCTGTCTCGGGCCCCATCGCCAATTACGAGCACATCGAGAACCCCGTCTTTCACGAGCCAGCGGGCGCCGTGAGCTGGTATGGCGGATGGTCGTCAATCTGCATCTTCTTTGACGTGTGCGAGCCCTTTGGCACCTGCAACATGTTCGCCCGCATCTGCGAAGCCGACCGCGAGCGTTTTGCCGCCGCCTGCCGCAATGTCTGGGACAACCAGGGCATGTACATTAAAAACGAAATCGTCGAGATCGAAACGGAGGCCTAAAGATGATGGATATCAACAATCTGCTCACGCTCGACCTTGCCGAGTACACCACTGCACTTGAGGCCCTCGCCGATCAAATGATGCTCGAGGAACCGCGTGACATCGACTACATGCGCCGCCGCAAACTCGACACCGGCCGCGAATTCGCCGTCTGGAACTTCACCGTCGGTTACTGCATGAACGCCGCCGACGCCCTCTCCCTCCTGCGAGCCCAGGCCAACGAAAACGCCAACGACGGCACCGCCGACCTCGCAACGATCAAAAACAGTGCCGCACGCCTGTGCGACTGGTTCTCGGGCGCCTTCGACGTCACCGGCAAAATGGATGACACCACGGCAATCCTCGCCCACAGCCGCGACCTCTACGCCCAGGTAGAGACTCACGAACAGTTTGCAGCCCTCACCCGCGCCACCGAGCGCTATCTGGTCCAGCTCCAATTTTGGGTTGATCGCCAGATTCCCTGGCCGGCCATCAGCGACCTCGTCCACGGCTACCGCCTACGCACGGAGTCCGGCGAGACAAGGTAACCAAGCAAGCAGCACCGACAACACCCCACCATCGGGATCCAAAGTAAGAATCAGAGGGCTGAAGACGCACCCAACAGCGTCCCCAGCCCCTTCGCAAAGTAGAGCACTGTTTCAGTGGCTTTGAGGCCTATTCGAACCTTTGCTATCTCCCAATTTTTGTATATTTACGACAATATTATCTGCCAATTTTTGTATGATTTTAGGCGATTCTATCTGTTAATTTTTGTCATTTGGGGGTTTAATGCTACGCCGTAAGGTCACTGATAGGCTTTTGAGCTGGAAGAATAACTCCAATAAGGCATTACTCGTTACTGGTGCGCGTCAGATTGGCAAGAGCTATGCGATTCGCGCGTTTGGAAAAAGCAACTACGCGTCGTATTTTGAGGTCAATTTACTACTCGATGTCGAAGCAAGGAATGCACTTGTTGGCGCAAAGAACTCCGTTGACTTTATCAACCGCGTAGCCCTTCTTGCGGATGCGCCGCTTGTTGAGGGCGATACGCTTGTCTTTGTCGATGAGATTCAGGAGTATCCGCAGATCGTTACACTCATGAAGGCGTTGGTCGAGGATGGGCGCTTTAGCTATGTCTTCTCGGGGTCTATGCTTGGGACTGAGTTTAAGGGGATCTCTTCTTTTCCGGTGGGGTATGTAGAGCACATTGTTATGCGCCCGATGGATTTTGAAGAGTTTTGTTGGGCAAACAGCGTCAGCGAGAATGTGCTTGCAGGCATTCGCAGCTGCCTTGTCGAGAAACATCCTGTCGAAAACTATATTCATGAGGCGATGCTCAAGAACTATAGAGCTTATATCGTTTGCGGCGGTATGCCGGAGGTCGTTCAGAACTATATTGATTCGGGTTATTCGCTCGTGAGCACACGTGAGCTTCAAACTCAGCTGGTCGATCAGTACAAAAGCGATATCTCAAAATATGCATCGACTCGAGCGTTTAACGTTCGGTCGATTTTTGAGCAAATTCCCGTTCAGCTTGAGGCGGAGTCTCATCGCTTTGTTGTTTCGTCTCTGGGTGAGGGAGCTCGCCTTAAAAAATATGAGCAGGATTTCCTGTGGCTTGTTAACGCAGGTGTTGGATTGATGGTCGCCAGGGTGACGGAGCCACGGAGTCCTCTCAAGAGGACGGAGAAAACGACAGCCTTCAAACTATACGAGTCTGATACAGGCATGCTCGCATCGCGATACCCCGGCAGCACTGCACGCGCTGTCTATCTTGATATGAAAACTCCCAACCTTGGTGGTCTCTATGAGAACGTGGTCGCGCAGGAACTCGTTGCCCTCGGGGCGGATGCATGGTACTACCAAACGCGTGAGGTCGGTGAAGTTGACTTTGTGATCGAAGGCGTCCACGGTCATGTTGTCCCAATCGAGGTCAAATCGGGCAAGAAAGTTCGAGCGCATGCGGCCCTCGATCGTCTGATGAGTGTGGGCGAGTACAAAATTCCCGAGGCCGTTGTACTGAGCCACGAGAATCTCAGCAAAGAGGGCAAGGTTCTGTACGTTCCAATCTACATGACGTTTTGTCTCGATGAGTTTATGGAAAAGGATGACCCCAATAACGATTTCTCGTTCGCGCCCATATCTCTCTAGCCATTTGAATCCGCAATCCAGCCACGCCCTCCATCCATCCCCAAAGTGGCGCGAGCTTTCGCGGCAAAGCCGCGAAACAGCGACCGGGACAAGACGATATGAGAAAGCCATTTGGGTCGCCTCCCCCGCGGCGCAGCTTCTTTCCGCGGGCTCGGGATGCCACAATGGGCTT
>CAMQPJ010000004.1 GCA_947003675.1 uncultured Collinsella sp.
CACCTGCGGATCTACGCTCGCAAATCCCCACAGACGATAGGGGTGCGCGGCAACCAGCATGGCAATCTGGTCATTGGTGCCAAAGTGTCCTCCGCATGCCGTGGTTACATCGAGCGGCATGAGCACGCTCTTCCGCACGTCGCAGACGTCCATCTCGACTTGAAGCTCATCCCAATCCATGGGGCCCATATGCCCCATACCAAATTCTCGTGACCAAAAACCGAATCCATCAGGCTCATCACCCGGCGTACAGATCTCGCTGTAGAGCATGGGCTGAACCAACATGTCGATAACCATTTCGCACTCCTTTCCAGGCATTTGGCCCTAGTACGGCTCAAACGAACCAATCACTCGGGACGACAGTTCAGCGCCCGCCTTCATACACGCCGGAATATCAAGGCCATCGATCACGCCCTTGGTAAACCCGGCAATATACGAGTCGCCGGCACCCACGGTGTTAACGACCTTCTCCGCCGGCACGATCCCGCACTCATAGAAGCGCTCGCCGTCAAAGGCAATGCTTCCCTTCTCGCCAAGCGTGGCAACCGCAACGCGCGGCCCCAACTCCTGTACGTGACGTACCCAATCACGTAGCTCCGAAGTGTCCTCTTCAAACGACATGAACGCATAGTCTACGTAAGGAAAATGAGCCTCACATGCATATTCGGGATCCTGGCTGAACACCGAGAAGTCCATAACCACCGTCTTGCCCGCTTCATGCCATTCGGGCAGGAGGTCCAAACAATTGCCAAACAGGTCGGTATGAATGATGTCATGCTCCAGGATAAACGCCCGGTCGTCTTCATTCGGTCGATATGTCTCCATTACGCCATCGATCGCCTCGAGATGTACGCGATCGACGCCGTCTTTCAATGCCATGAGCATCACCGAGGTGTCGCCATCCTCCACCCGCAGATGTGAGATATCGAGCCCCTCGGCGGCCAGCGCCTCTCTCATCTTGTCTCCGTACTCGTCCTTGCCGACAACCGACACGGCAGATACCGAAACGCCCATTCGTGCAAGATGGATACCCCAGTCAATGCCATTGCCAGTCGGATAGAACACGCCGATGTTTTGATAGACGTCCGCGCAGCAAAATCCAGCCGCACACGCTTTAATACCCATGGTCTTCTCCAATGTACAAAAGGGGACCCACCACATGGCGAGCCCCCTTTTCGCGTTTCGCTTATTGTTTTGCATCGGCTGTCCAAAGCCTCATAGCCAGACCGCCGTACGCTTTCTTAAGCTATTCGACGATTGGTGCTCCGTGGCCCCAAGAACCTTCCATGCCGCACACGGTCGAGGCAAACCCGGCAGCAAAGTCGAGCGCACGCTCGATGGCCTCGGCACCATCCTCACCACGCTTGGCGGAATCGAGATAGCACATCAAAAACGAAGTGAGGAACGAGTCGCCCGCCCCCATGGTGTCCTTCATGTCCGTTACCGGCTTAGCCAGCTGGCGGTAATAACGCTCGCCGTCGTAAGCAATGCAGCCCTCGGCGCCCGCCGTAGCCGACACAAAACGCGGACCCAGGCCCTTCACCCATGCCAGACGCTCGCGAATCTCGTCCTCGCTCGCGGCATCCGCCGCACTAAAGAAAGCAAAATCGACGTAGGGCGCAATCTGCTCGTAGTACTCGTCGGTGGAGTCGTCCGAAAAGTCAAAAGAGACCGTGACGCCCGCAGCCTTCAACTTGGGCAGCTCGCGCTCGGTAAAGCAATAGTTGCCCGAATGAACCACATCGAACTGCTTCATGTACGAAAGGTCAAAGCGATCGAGGACATAGCGCGCATCGCCACGGATACCGCCCTCGTTGGAGCCGAGGAAGACACGGTCACCGTCAACGACGGTCACGCGAGCCGCTCCGTTCTCGCCAATCATCTGCTCGCACTTGTCAAGCTCGATACCCTCATCCTCGAGGCTTGCAATGACATGCTCGGCAGCGGCGTCATTGCCAAAAATGCCCATGTATGCGGAGCGTGCGGCACCGCATTTCTTGGCATAAACGGCGAAGTTCACCGCATTGCCGCCAGGATACATGGTGTGGATATGCTCGTAGCGATCGACGACGTTGTCGCCAAATCCGAGCGCGTTAACGTTAAATGCCATGGCCTTTGCTCCTTCTAGTACTCGACAACACCCATATAGCGACGGAAATCGGGATCGTGATCAAACACCTTGCCGCGTGCAGCACGCAGCTCGCAGTTCATGGCGTAGAACAGCACCGGGTCCAGATAGGCACGGACGCTCGCCGGCACGGCTTCCATACCGTACTCCTTGGCATCGAGCACCATCAGCGTATCGGTATGCGTCTTAAGGAACGCCAGGGCGCGCTCGTCCATAGCACGGCACTCGCTGGAGCCCATCTGCAGGAAGTAAAAAACGCCATCCTGAGTAGCCTCGAAGGGGCCATGGAAGTACTCGGCAGAGTGGATGTAGCTGCAGTGCTGCCACTGCATCTCCATAAGAGAGCAGATAGCGAAACCGTAGGTCTGGCTAAAGTTGGGACCGCTGCCCAGAATATAGAAGAACTCGTGCTCCTGGCAAAGCTTGGCAAAGCGATCGCCCAGCTCGGCATTTACCTTCTCGCGTGCCGGGGGAAGAATCTTATCCATCTCGGCGATACCGGCATACATATCGGCAAGATCGGCGTAGCCCTCCTGCTGATCGAGCAGCTCTGCCGCAAGCGACAGCGAAATGCCAGCGGGGACCTCGGCCTGCGGCACACCCTCGCCCCATGGGTAGACCCACGTGGTCCACTTGCCGGAGTCGATCTTGGATCCAGCGTTGTCGGTCTGGGCGATCACCGTAGCGCCGGCGGCAAGGGCAATCTCGCAGCCCTCGACGACCTCCGGGGTATTGCCACTGTGGCTGCAAGCGATGACCAGGGACTTCTCGCCCAGACGACGCGGACGCATAATGTCGAATTCACGTGCGGTATAGATATACGAAGTGAAGGTGGTTGCCTCGCGCTGCAGAAGCTCATGAGCCGGGATCAAATCGATCATGGAGCCACCGCAAGCAATCCAGTAGACGCTGTCGAACTTGCCCTTCTCGGCAATTGCCTCTTTGATCAGATCGCGTGCGTTCATATCCAGTTCCTTTCTTGTTTGGGCCGCAATCAATGACGTTGGTTGCGTGGCCGATAGTTGTTTTAGTCAATCAGATATTTCTCGAATGCGGCCATGTTCTTGGCATCAGCCGCCGCCGGGTCATCGTAGTAACGGCCGTCCGTAATTTCCTGGCCCAGCATGCCGTCGAAACCATGGACGTTGAGTGTGGCAACGAAGGCGTCCATATCGTGCTTGCCATCGCCCCACACCAGATGGCCATACGGGTCACCGTCGATAAAGTGCATCTCGTGAATTGCCCCATCACCAAAGGTGGCAAACCAGTCCTCGAGCGTCTCGCCTGCAACGCCCATCGCGGTTGTATCAACCATGGGCTGTAAATACGGGCTCGCGACCTCGTCAATCATGCGCTTCGCATCGGAAACCGTCGTCACAAGGTTGCTCTCCTCGGGACGCAGGCTTTCCATCGTAAGCACCAGACCGTGCTCGCCGGCATACTCCGCCAGAATGGACAAGTGCTCGCGGCTGCGCTTCCAGGCTTCCTCGCGGTCCTCGTCCCAGTCGCCCCAGCCCGAGTTGACGGACATACGGTCGCACCCAAGTACCTCGGCAAGCTCAATGCCGTGCTTAAAGTACGCCAGGCTGCGCTGTTCATGCAACGGCTTGCGTGCGCAGTACTGCCAAGGATAGACAACATTCTCGGGGCACAGAGTACGATACCTAAGCCCACGGTCTGCAGCCTTTTTCGCCAGGACCTCAGCCTCAAAGTAGCCCGTATGGTCGAGCGTCACATGCGGCTCTGCGCACCACAGCTCAATGGACTCAAAGCCCAAACGCTGCTGCACATCAAGGAAGTAATCGAGCGACCACATGATGTAGTGGATATTCATGCCCGCAATCTGTTCGCGGCGCAGCGTCGGCTTGGATTCAGACATCTTATGCCTCCTTATTTCGATCGAACACGATTTGTCCGTCCGACATCGTCATATCAACCGCAAGATCGCGTGCGTCGCGATAATCGAGGTCAAACACATCCCGATCGAGCACGCAGATATCGGCAAGCTTGCCGACCTCGAGCGTACCCAGCTCATCTTCGCGCATCAGATCGTACGCGCCCCCGGCAGTCCAAGCGCGCAAGAGCTCGACAAGCGTCAGCGTGTTGACCTCATTCACGGGCAGTCCGTCGGCGAAGAATCCGCCGCACGCGCTGTAGATTGACTCGCCCAGGCTCGGAATCAACAGCGGCAAATCCGTTCCACAGCACACCGTGCATCCGGAATCTTCCATGCCGCGGCGATTCCAGCTGTGCAAAAGTCGCGTCTCGCCAATTTGTCGACGCATCATCGACAGGCAATCCTCGCGCCGGTCCAGCGTCAGAATCTGCGGATAGACCTCGCAAATTCCACCTAACTTGCCAAACTCGACAAGATCGGTCGGGTCAGAGTTCTCGAGATCGGTAATCGCATGGCGGCGAAGCATCCGTCCATGCTCGTCTCGAGGCAGCGAGGCATAGAGCGCCACGGTGCGACGAACGGCGCCATCGCCCTGGCAATGCAAGGAATATCGGAAGCCGTCAGCATCAATTGCACGCAGCTCGCTTTCAATCAGATCCCACTCTGGCTCCTCGACGACCGTCTTGCCGGCAGCGCCCGCATCGGCCGTATCCTCATAGGGGTCAATCATCTCGGCAAGCCCCGCCCATACGCCGCGATCGGTCATACGGTTGAAGCCAGAAAAACGAACGAACGGTCCCCGGAAGCGCTCTCGTGCCTCGCGAGCATATGCCAGATTTGCACCAGCGCCCACCGGCTGCGACATCATAGAGACGCGAACCGTCAGCTCGCCAGATTCCTCACGGCGAGCCATTTCGTCGGCAAAGCCGTAGTAGTCATCAAACGCCATCTCCTTGATGGCGGTAACGCCGCGCTCGTTAAGCATGCTCATGTAGTCCGAATACCCCGCGCGCACCTCGGGCAACGCGAGGAAATCGCTCATCATGCGCCAGATCTTCTCGGCATAGCACGCCTGCGGTGTAAAACCGTATCGCGCACTGGCGGCAGCATTGAGAACGCAGGTCTCCGCGCCCGGTGTAAAGCAGACGACAGGGATATCACCAAAAAACTCGTCAAACACAGCTGCCGTATTTGCGTTCTCGGCATCCGATGCCAACGTTTCGGATAGGTTGTGGCCAAAAGCCGCCGCGCAATCCGGATGATCTTCTTTCCATGCACGCAAGAGCGACACGGCCTCTTTGGCATCATCGATGCCGGACAGATCAGACCCCAACGTCCGCAGCGCCCAGCCTGTATAGAAGGTATGTACATCGATCAGACCAGGCATGACGGTGCGGTCGCCCAGATCAACTACCTCGTCCGCCTGGGTCAAATACGAAGCCACCTCACACTTGGTGCCAACCGCCTCAATTCGATTGCCACGGACCGCTACGAAACCTTCAAACGGCAGGTCCCCCGTACCGGTAAAGACGCTCTTAGACGTCAGGACCGTTAAACGATCAGACATCACAACCACCTACACCGGAAGCATGCCAGAGATTGCCGTTACGATCAGGCCAAAGACGACCATAAAAATGAAGAACTTCCAAATGGTCTTCCACCATTGACCAAACGAGATCTTTGCCACGGCAAGACCGGCAACCGTCATGCCCGCCACGGGACTGATGGTGTTGATGGTCTGATTAGCAAACTGGAGCGCGGTAACGGCGGCTTCGGGATTGAGGCCCATAAGCTCGGTCAGCGGACCCATGACGGGCATGGTGAGCGCCGCAAGTCCAGAGCTCGAGGGAACCAGCAAAGAGAGCAGGCCAAGGACGATATACATAAACGTGGTGTAGACGGCGGCAGGTGCACCGGCCAGTGCAGTAGCGAGCGCCTGGAGGATGGTGTCGATGATCATGCCACCCTCTGCAATGACCAAGATGCCGCGAGCGATGCCGATGACGATGGCGGCGTACGCAAAGTCGGCAATGCCTTTAACGAACTCCTCGGCGATCGTCTGCTGGTCAAGGCCGCCCAGGATACCGGCAAGCAAGCCCATACCAAGGAACACGGCGGAAATCTCATTCATGTACCAGCCCTGGGTAACAAGACCCCAGACGATAATGCCCATACCGCAGGCAAAATCGATAAGCACGAGCTTCTGACGGGTAGTGAACTCTTCCTCGATGGAGGCATCGGTCACGGAAAACTCAACACGCTTGAGCTTGTCGTCCTCGTACGTAATGGACGACTCGGGGTTTTTCTTGACACGCATGGCATAGCGCATGGCCCATGCGATACCGACGGCAGTGAAGATGACCCAAGAAACGGCGCGCAGCCACAGCTGAGGATTGCCCTCGATACCAATGATGCCTTGGGCGATCAAAACATTAAACGGGTCGATGGTCGAAGCACAATATCCCAGGTTAGGACCAAGGAAGCAGATGATAAACGCCGTCATCGAGTCATACCCGATACCCATCATGATGGGAATGAAGATGGCATAGAACGGCAGGGCTTCCTCAGACATACCAAACGTAGTGCCGCAAATGGACAGCAACGTCATCGTGATGGGAATGATGAGGATGTCCTTGTTCTTGAGCTTTTTAATCACACGGCTCATGCCGGCATTCAAAGCGTTGGTCTTGGTGATGACTGCGAACGATCCGCCAATCAATAAGACGAACGCAACGACGTCGGCAGCCTCCTGGATGCCCTTAGTAGGCGCTTGCAGGACCGCAAAGATATCCTGGCCCAGATTGATGGTCTCGCCGGTCTCGGAATCGGTGTAGTTCTTATCGACCTGTTCATAGGTTCCAGCAACGGCGACTTCACGCTCGCCCGCCGCTGTCGAAATCGTCTTGCGCTGATACTGACCAGAGGGAACGATCCAAGTCAGGACCGCAAAGACAACGATCAGCAAGAACATGATCGTATAGACATGCGGTAATTTGAACTTAAAACGTCTGTTTGTCTTCTTCGCCTTCGTATCTGACATAGATACCTCCAAAGAACTCGAGACTGCATCACATCTCGCTTCAACGCCTGCGCAAGGCAAACGTTCTATGACGTTCCATAGATTACCAGCAGCTTTTTCCTTCATCAAGATAATTTCAAACTGATTGCCGCAACGCGGTTGAACGGTCGCGTTTGCGCCGTGAACGGTATGGAAACGCCCGGTGAGATGATCCACCGGGCGCTTCCATTCGCAATGTCCTAGATGTCAAAAACGTAGCGAGACCCAACGATCCGCTGACGACCGATGATAAACGGCCGCCGCTGCTCATCAAAAAAGAAGGCTTCCATATAAAACAAGGGTTCGCCAACGGGAACTGCCAACAGTCGAGCGACCTCGGGCGACGCGCACGCGATCTCGAGCGTGCACGGGTCGGTAAACGCGGGCGTGCGGCCCGTCCGGTTGCGCACGAACTCAAAAATGGATTGGTTAGATAGAGGTGCCGTTGATAGATAGGCGTTGTCCTCGTAAACGTATATGTTGTTCTCGAGCATGACGGGGACTCCATCGGCAGTGCGCACGCGCTCAACGCAAATCAAGTCAGTTCCAACGGGAACACCAAAGAACTGTGCTTCGGTGGAATCCGCCGGCAGTATCTTTCTCGAAATGACACACGCCCCCGGTTCCATTCCGTTAACGCGGCATGCGTCCGAAAAACTCTGAACGTCATCCTTCTGGCGAATCTTGCGCTTGAGCTTGGGGGCATTGACAAACGTGCCTTTCCCCTGTCGCTTCGTTAGATAGCCCTGCTGGACGAGCTCCTCAATAGCGCGTCGCACGGTAACGCGGCCAACTTTATAGCTCTCAGCCAATTCGAATTCGTTGGGTATCCGCGCGCCTGCCTTGTAGGCGCCGGAGTTGATTTCGTTTTTAATGATATCAATGACCTGTTGGTACAGCGGTATCGCTGCTTTACCGTCAGTTAGCCCTTCAGTCGGTGGCATATACCTTCTCCCAGCACAATTAATTCTAAAACGGGCTTAAGGGCATTCAACAAGCCCTTAAGCCCGCATTAGCTTAAAGTATGCTAGGTGTCGCACCAAAATGTTGGCTATTTACTCATCAGACCCGAAAAACGCGCAACTACCGCGCTCCTAAGAAAGCGTGAGCAGCTCCGGCAGCTGGTCGATAATCTTGTCCGCGGCATCCTGGCTAAAGCCAAAGCGTTCCTCGCGCTTGGCAATAACTGTCAGGCCGGCTCGCTTGCCGGCAGTGATGCCGGGCACCGAATCCTCAACGCAGCAGCAGCGATTCGCGGGCAGCCCCAGCAGGTCCAGCGCATGCAGGTAGATGTCGGGCTCGGGCTTGCTCTCCTTAAACTGCTCGCCGCTCACCACATACTCAAAGGCATCCGACAGCCCGCACGCATTGAGCACTTCCTCGATGCTAACCATGGGAGACGAGCTGGCAAGCGCCACGCGAACGCCACGGCGCGGCAGCTCTCGAATCGTATCCACGGCGCCTGGGTTAATCAAAGCCTGATAGTCGCGCGGACGCTTATGCGCCCACTCGTCCCAACGGGCCAACGCTTCCTCGCCAGTAAAATGCCCCTTACCGGCGCGCTCAAACCAATCGACCAGCATATGCAGGAAGAACTGATGCGAGGTACCGACCTGCCCATTCAACTCCTCTTGAGTCAGGTTAAGCCCAAGCTCCTTGGCAAACGCGGCAGTCTCGCCCAGGTAGTAATACTCGGTATCGACAATGACGCCGTCCATGTCAAAGATAACGGCGTCGAACGGAAATGCGGACACGGCACCCTCCCTAACAAAAGGGCGCCTGTAAGCAGGCGCCCGAACCATGCATTATCGGCGATTCTAGCCCAGCAGCTTATCCAGCGCCACTGCAATACCATCTTCGTTGTTATTGGCGGTCACCATCTGGGCTACAGCCTTAACCTCATCGACGGCGTTGCCCATGGCAATACCGGTGCCGGCCCACTCAATCATGGACTTGTCGTTCTGGCCGTCGCCAAACGATACGACCTCACTGGCATCGATGCCGAGCTTGGGCAGGGCACCCTCGAGCGCACGGGCCTTGTCGATACCGGGCGCCGTGTACTCAAAGTACCAGTCGGCCGTAAACATGCCCGAAAGCGTCTGCTTAAAGGGCGCATACATCTCCTCGTAATGCGCCTGCAGGTATGCCGGGTCGCCCGCAGTGAGTAGCTTGTCCACGGGATAAGCATCAGCGACCTCATGCAGGCTCTCCACCTCGCGAATCTTAAGATCGCACGCGTCGCGCTCATACTTGACGATATTCTTCTGCGAGCCGTCAGGCAGCGTGATCATGCAACGGTACGAGTCCTCGACATGCAAATCACGACCGAGCGAAATCATAGGGATCACGTCAAAATTACGCAGGTGATCAATCAGGCGATGCAATTCGTCGGCAGGCATAGCCTGGTCAAAAAGAACCTCATCGGTCTGAGCGTCGACCACATGCGCGCCATTAAAGGCAACTAGCAGACCGTCATGGTTTTGAAGGTCGAGCTCCTGCGCCAAGGCGTGCAGCCCCCATGCGGGACGGCCCGAAGCCAAGATGAGCTTAATGCCCGATTCCTGCGCCGCGAGCAGCTTCTTGCGCGTACGCGAGCTAATCACTTTCTGGTCGTTGGTGAGCGTACCGTCGATATCCATCGCGATGGCTTTGATTGCCATATGTGCCTCCTTGCATCGTTTTTATCGCGCACTATCTTATCCGAGCCGGGGCACGTTCGCACAGCGCGCGTATGACGGTTGCAAAACCACCCCATTTGAAACAAAGGCAAAAAAGTACTTGCAAAGACGCGTTCCGACATATAAGTTGATAAAAGACCGCCGTTGCGGTTTTAAGTAGATCGAGCATATGAAGTTTGAGTTTTAGCGTGTAAGAGAAGGAAGATCGGCAAAGTACAACCCCAAACGCAATGACAACTTAATGAGGTAACTGCCACATGTGAGGCACCCCGGGCATTGCTGTCTCGATTTTGAGCACGATGCCTTCCGCCTTGCATGGGCCGTTCCATCCCGCCCCTGCAGCAACTGCCTCACGGGCTCATTGAAAACCGCATAGCACCCCAACGTCAGCACATCACCCACGGCAAGCACATCACTCACGACAACCAACACATCAACAAACAGCACGAACATCAACCGATTGGAGAAGCTATGACAAACCACCACGCTGAAGACAGCGATAAGAAAAGCATTCTGGATGCCCGAATTGAGCGAGCATATGCAAACGAATATGATGCCGCCTTTGCCGCCGCGACCATCAAGAACTACGCGTCGCTACCGCTCGCGACGATCTTGGCCGACCATCCTCAACTGCTGAAGCGCTGCACAAAGATCATGGGCGACCCCGACATTCGCAAGCTGACAGACCCCTATGCCCCAAAACGCGAAAACGATTCGCACGTTCTTACCGTAGGCTGCCTAGCCCATATGCTTACGGCGCTCGACACGAAACTCAAGCTCGAATGGGAACCCGACGAGCGTCATGAACTCGAAAGCAAGCGGAACACCCTGCGCACCGCACTGTTCCTTCCGCTGGACGGCCTCAAGCGCTGCAACGTCGAGCTCAATACACAGGCGCGGCAAAAGCCCGGGACCACGGGGCAGAAAACCCCAAGACCCCATGCGGCCATCGTCGACCGCAACCGATATAACCGCATGACCGCGCATTTTTCTGCCGAGGGAGCAGCCATAAGGACGCTGATCGACCTACTGTGCCTCCTGAGCATCAACGAGCTATTTGAGGGCTATCTCGCCCTTGTTCCCGCGACGGCACCCAAGTCGGTAGCAAAAATCATCGAGACCTGCAGACGCCAGTTTGAGCGCCATCGCAATGGCAGCGAGATGAACGCCAGCATCGCGCAGTACTACGCAGCTCATTACAAAAATGACGGATGTGCCCCTGTCGAGCATCAGCTGCGGCTCGCCTACACCACGCCCGCCGCAACGCTCCATCGCTTTGGAGCCTTTGGTGCTTGCGAGCCGCACGAACAGGCAGCCTGCCCCACAACCGAGCTCGATCTCAGGCTCGGACGAGCCCTGTAGCCCGCCAGCCCCCCGCGGGCAACAATCCTATTCCACGACACAACCAACAGAAAGGAGTCCTCATGGACACCAATCATTCCCCCATCATCAGCCCCCTCACCATGCGTGAATCCGCCCGAGGTATCACGCTCACCAGCATTTACGATGAGATGCTCGCCCGTCGCGAGCTCTCCGTCATGGGAAACATCGAAACCCCGATGGCCCATGACCTATGCCAGCAGATTCGCCTGCTCGATGCCACCGACCCCAGCCGCCCCATCACCATATTTGTCGCCAGCGCCGGCGGAAGCGTGCGATCGGGTCTTGCGATCTATGACGCCATGCGCCTCGCATCGTGCCCCATCTGCACCGTCTGCCTGGAATTCGCCGCGTCCATGGGCGCCGTGATCTTTATGGGCGGCGACGATCGCCGTATGGCGCCCCATGCAGAGCTCATGATTCACGACCCGCTGATCCCCCAGGGGGCAGGCGGCTCGGCACTTGCGCTGCAGGAAACCAGCCGGCGTCTCATGCAGACCCGCAAGACCCTCACGCAAATCCTCTCGGACCGCAGCGGCCTCACGCCCAAGCGCATCCAGTCCCTCACTGCAAAAGACACCTACCTTTCGGCCGAGCGCGCCGTCGAGCTCGGCTTTGCCCACGAAATTCTCTCGACCACCAAGGAGGTCGCCCATGTCTAACCTCGCCAGCCGCCTCGCCGCATCTGAGTCCGCATCGTCCACCATCCTCGCCAAGGATCGAACGCTTTCCTGCGACACCCGCCAAACGGGACTCAACAACAACGCACTTGTGATCGGCCCCTCGGGAGCCGGCAAGACCCGAAACGTCCTCAAGCCCAACCTGCTGCAAATGAACGCAAGCTACATCGTGCTCGACACCAAAGGCACGCTCTGTCGCGAAGTGGGACCCGTGCTGGCAGCCCACGGTTACCGCGTGCAATGTCTCAACTTCGCCGACCTCAACACCGTCCCGGCCCTTGCGCCCGGCATCGAGCGCTGCGGCTACAACCCCCTAAGGCACATTCGCCGCAAGGCGGACGGCAGGCCCAACCAGCAGGACATCCTCTCGGTGGCAAAGGCCATCTGCCCCATCGAGGACAACAACCAGCCTTTTTGGGATCATGCGGCGGCAAACCTGCTGTCGTGTCTTATCGCCTACGTCACCGAACAGCTACCCGCCGACGAGCAGACGATCAGCTCGGTCATCAAGCTGATCGAGCACCTGCAGGACGGTGCCACGGGTCGATTGTTTGACGACCTGATCACGACCGACCCCCAAAGCTATGCCCTCTCGCTATGGCGGCGCTACGCCATTACGCAAAATGCCGAGCGCATGCACGCGAGCATCGTCGGCATCCTTGCCGAAAAGGTCATGTGTCTGGGATTCGACGGTGCGGCACAGCTCTATCGTGAGTGCCATCAGGTGGACTTCGCTTCCATGGGACACACCCCCTGCGCCCTGTTTGTAACCGTGAGCGATATCGACCGCAATCTCGATCCGCTGACCGGCCTCTTTATTACGCAGGCTTTTATGGGCCTCATTCGCGAAGCCGATAGGCAGCCCGACGGCAGCCTGCCCGTGCCCGTGCGCTTTATGCTCGATGACTTCGCAAATCTGCAGATCCCCCAGATCGACAACGTGCTCTCGATTATCCGAAGCCGCAACATCTGGGCAACGCTGCTGCTGCAGTCGACCAACCAGCTCGATGCGCTCTATGGCGAGGCACGCGCACGCTCTATCATGGGCAACTGCGACACGCATCTGGTGCTGGCGTTCCAGGATCCCGAGAGTGCCCGGGTGTTTTCCGACCGCGCCGACGCGCTGCCCAGCACGCTCATGGCGACGCCGATTGATCGCTCGTGGCTCTTTGTACGCGGTCGCACTCCCGAACAGGTCGAGCGCTTTAGGCTCGAAGACCATCCGTTCTACGGGGAGCTGCCCGAGGCGCAGCGAGGCCATGCGGAGGCCGAGATCTAGGCGCAGGGTTCTCGCAGCGCGCGTCGCCCCGGCGATGTTCCACAAAGGCCGTGCGCCCCGGGACCACGGCAAAGCAAAGGGGCCCGCATCCGATAGGATACGGGCCCCTGACTATAAGGCGCGATGCGTTAACAGCAGCGACTACTTGCGGTGAGCGCGGTAGAACTCGATGAGCGCCTGGGTCGAAGCGTCCTGCTCGGCCTTGGCGGCGTCGTCGTGGAAGGCCGGGGTAATCTGCTTGGCAAGCTGCTTGCCCAGCTCGACGCCCCACTGGTCGTAGGAGTCGATGCCCCAGACCGTGCCCTCGACAAACGTAATGTGCTCGTACAGGGCGATGAGCTCGCCGAGCGCGAACGGGGTCAACGTGTCGCCGAAGATCGAGGTCGTCGGACGGTTGCCCTCAAAGCAGCGGGCCGGGACGATCTGCTCGGGCGTGCCCTCGGCGCGCACCTCATCGGCCGTCTTACCAAAGGCGAGTGCCTTGGTCTGGGCCAGGAAGTTGCCCAGGAACAGCTCGTGGACATCCTGGCCGCTGTCGGTTGCGGGGTTGGCAGTGTTGGCGAAAGCGATAAAGTCTGCCGGGACCACCACGGTGCCCTGGTGCAGCAGCTGGTAGAAGGCGTGCTGACCGTTGGTGCCGGGCTCGCCCCAGAAGATCTCACCGGTGTCGGAGGTCACGGCGCTGCCGTCCCAGCGGACGTGCTTGCCGTTGGACTCCATGGTGAGCTGCTGCAGGTAGGCCGGGAAACGGTGCAAGTACTGGCAGTACGGAAGCACGGCATGGCTCTTGGAACCGAAGAAGTTGACGTACCAGACGTTGAGCAGGCCCATCAGCGCGACGGCGTTGTTCTCGAGCGGCGTGTTGCAGAAGTACTCGTCGATGGCATGGAAGCCCTCGAGGAACTGCTGGAAGCGCTCGGGGCCGAGGACGACGATCAGCGACAGGCCCACGGCGGAGTCGACGGAGTAGCGGCCGCCGACCCAGTTCCAGAAACCGAAGGCGTTGGCGGGGTCGATGCCGAAGGCCTCGACCTTGTCGAGTGCGGTGGAAACGGCGACGAAGTGCTTGGCCACGGCCGCGGCGTTCTGCTCATCGGAACCGTCGATGGCGCCCTGAGCCTTGAGCTGCTCGAGCATCCAGGTCTTGACCTCGCGGGCGTTGGTGAGGGTCTCGAGCGTGGTGAAGGTCTTGGAGACGATGATCACGAGTGTGGTCTCGGGATCGAGGCCCTTGAGCTTCTCTGCCTGATCGTTGGGGTCGATGTTGGAGATATAGCGGCAGTCGATACCGGCGTCGGCATAGGGACGCAGGGCCTCGTAAGCCATGACCGGGCCCAGGTCGGAGCCGCCGATGCCGATAGACACCAGGTGCTCGATCTTCTTGCCGGTAACGCCCTTCCACTCACCGGAGCGCACGCGCTCGGCGAAGGCATACATGCGGTCGAGGACCTCGTGCACGTCGGCGACGACATCCTGGCCGTCGACGATGAGCTGGCCCTTCTCGGTTGCCGGGCGGCGAAGCGCGGTGTGCAGGACGGCGCGGTCCTCGGTGGTGTTGATGTGCTCGCCGGAGAACATGGCGTCGCGGCGCTCCTCGAGCTTCACCTCGCGGGCAAGATCGCACAGCAGCTTGACGGTCTCATCGGTCACCAGGTTCTTCGACAGATCGAAGTGCAGGTCACCGGCGTCAAAGCTCAGCTTGTTCACGCGCTCGGCATCGGCGGCGAACCAGGCCTTGAGGTCGATACCATCGGCCTCGAGCTTCTCCTGATGAGCCTCGAGTGCCTTCCAAGCGGCAGTCGACGTAGCATCGATAGGTGCGGCAACAGTTGCCATAGAGTCCTCCTCAGCATACGGGCGCACGCCTCCATGCGCCCGGACATTCAGATGCCACTATTCTAGCGCAGGTCAAGACTACAATCAGCGAGCGTTGCCAATCGGCCCCCAAACGGCAGCCGATCAAAAAGGGACAGGCTTATTTTGGCAGGTCAAACGCTTTACCAACCAAAAATAACCCGTCCTTTTCTGGCAAATATTAGGCCGCGGCGCAGACGCTACCGAGCAACTCACGCAGAGGAGACCCGATGCCCTCCAGCAGTTCGGGCGCGATAATGGCAAAAACGGGAACCTCGCCGGTGCCCACGACAGCAGGCACCTTGCCCTCCGAGACAATGCATCCATAAGGCACAAAGCCGTCTTCGCCGGCATCGAGCGCCGCCATGCGACGCGCGAGTTCGCGCGCAAAGCCAGCAGTATCGGCATCGCCAATCGCCAAGACAAAGTCCACGCCTTCGTCGGTCGCCAGGGCCACGGCTTCGTCGATCAGCTCGTCTTCCCCGTCGCCCTCAACCGAGCCGCAGCGGAAAAGTACACGCTCGAGTAGTGCTCGATCAAGCGAGCCAAGTGCCGCCGAGACAAGCTCATCGCACGTATGCTTGTCACCGCCCAGCACGACCAGTGCCTTGGTACCACCGTAGTGAGCAACCAATCGCCCGCACCAGCGAGCCACGTCTCCATCCGCAACAAGGCGCGTCGGCATACCAAACCCATAATTGACCATCTTTCCCACAACCCTTCCGTGCGTATAGGCGATATCAATCGTTAGGCTCATGCTACGAAGCGAGGTTTTCCGGGCTGTTTCGCACTCTTTAGAGCTGCGTTAAAACCCCGATGCAGCCGCACGACCATACCTACCAAAACAAACCAGTCCCTTTTTGGCAGGTTTTGACGATGTCCGGATGAGCGGGTATTATCGAACATGTATTCGATAAGAACATGTGTTTGATGGGAGGACGCGTGGGGCACGAGCGTCACACCTATATCTGCATCGACCTTAAGACGTTTTACGCCAGCGTCGAGTGCGTCGACCGCGGACTCGACCCCCTCACTACGTGCCTGGTCGTTGCCGACGAATCGCGCGGGCGCACGACCATCTGCCTCGCCATCACACAGGCCATGAAGGACCTCGGGATACACAACCGATGCCGTCTGTTCGAGATTCCCGACGGCATCGGCTACATCAAGGCCGTACCGCGCATGCAGCACTACATGGAAGTGTCGGCGAAAATCTACGGTATCTATCTGGAATACGTGAGCCCGCAAGACATTCACGTCTACTCAATTGATGAGTGCTTTATCAACGTGACACCCTATCTGGACCTCTACCACACTAATGCCAAAGACTTTGCCTGTATGTTGCGCGATGAGGTCCTCGCGCGCACCGGCATCACGGCAACGGTTGGCATCGGCCCCAATCTATTCCAGGCCAAGGTGGCACTCGACATTACCGCCAAGCACGTACCCAGCCGCATCGGCATACTCGACGACGAGACGTTCCGCAAGGAAATCTGGCCTCACCGCCCCATCACCGACATCTGGGGCATCGGGCCCGGCGTGGCAGCGCGACTCGAAAAATACGGCGTCTACGATTTGATGGGCGTCGCGGCGCTCGACGAAAACCTGCTCTACGACGAGCTCGGCGTCAATGCCGAGTATCTTATCGACCACGCCTTTGGGCGCGAGCCGACAACTATCGCCGATATTCAGGCCTATCGCCCGCAGGTAACCTCAACAACCACGGGGCAAGTGCTATCGAAAGGCTATGCCTACGAGCAGGCCTACACCGTCTTGCGCGAGATGGTCGACAACGCCGTGTTGGACTTAGTCGATAAGCACGTGGTGTGCGACAGCATCTCGCTCTTTGTAGGCTACGCGAGCGAGCGCGCCGGCATACGCCGCCTCGACGCCAGCGGCACAGCGCAATATGTAGACGGATGCGGGCATTTGCGTTCAAGCACGTCGAGCATCGAACCCGCCGCAACCGCCGGCCCCGAGCTCGCACCCCGTGCGCCCAGGCCCGTCCAACGCGATGACGAACGGCACCGCCTGGTGCGCGAAGCACAGGCAATCGACGGCATCTTTGTGGGAGAGCACGGCGGCAAACCGCGTGGTGGCTATGCTGCGCTGTTCGCACATTCCAATGCATCCCGCAAGCTGCCCGAGCGCACCAATTCGTTTAAGAAGATCATGGGCTATTTCGATGAGCTCTGGGCGCAGACTGTCGATCCCAAACGACCGGTCAAGCGCATCAACCTGGGATTTGGCAACCTCATGCCCGAGGAATTTGCCACCATCGATCTGTTTAGCGATATTAAGGCCGATGAGCGCGAGCGCGACCTGGCGCGCGCCGTCCTGGCCGTGAAGGGCAAGTACGGCAAGAACGCGCTCGTCAAGGGATTAAGCTTCACCACCGGCGCCACCGCACGCGAACGCAACGATCAGGTAGGAGGACATCGTGCCTAAGTCCCAACAACAGCCGATGCGGCCACCGACGCCTTTTGAACGTCTAGCGGACCCCGAGGGAAGACGTCGATCCGCCGACCCCAAGCTCACCGCCAACGGCGCCGTCCGTGCCGGCCGTGCCGCGCAGTTTATGCCCTTTGCCGCCCTCACGGGATACTACGAGCTCGTACGCAAGCAGGAAATCACCGTCGAACCCAAATGCGAGCTCACAGAAGAAAAAGCCCTCGAGCTTTCGAAAAAGCTCGAGGGCCTCAAACGTGGCGACTTGGTGCGTGTCACCTATTACGATATGTACGGCTATCGTAGCCGCACGGGCATTCTCGACGAAGTGCTACCCGCGTTCAAGCTGCTCAAACTCAGGGATATCGCCATCGACTTCGACGATATCCAAGGCATTGAGCTGCGTGGTCGAGCCTAGCGACGAGAACGCTTGCGCAAGACGAGAGCAATGCCAAGCACTGCGGCAGCTGCAACCAGCAATCCCAAGACCAGCGTGAGGGTCGAGTCGCCAGCGCGAGGCAGCGAGCCGTCCTTCGGAGTCTTCTTAGCGGTCGTCGTGACGGTGGTCGTGGCGCTGCTCGACTGGTCGTTGCCGCCCGTCTGGCTGCCACCAGGCTGATCGCCGCCACCCGGCTGCGAAGGATCGGTGGGTTCCGTCGGATCCGGAGTACCGGGATTAACCGGATTCTCCGAATTCTCCTTGCGCTGGATCCAGACCTGGCAACCATAGAACGGGTTGGCGGTACCAAGGCACAGACCCTGGTTGGTCACCGCAAAGGTGCGCAGACCATGGTTATACGGATCGTTAAAGCCATTGGTCGTCAGCGTCGTAAAGTTCACGCCGTCCTCGGTCACATACATATCAAAGCCGCGCTCGGCATCGCGCAGGTAGCACATGCACGTAAGGACACTCTGCAACTTCTTGAGGTTCTCCGCACTCAGCAGCTTATCGAGCGCATCCTGAATATCACCCGGCAGCTCGGTGCCATAGGCATCCTCGTACTGCTGCTTCAGGCTCTCATAGCTATCGAGCATGTCCTGATACTGGTCGGCAAAGGACTTGAAGTACGCGATCTCGCCATCGATCTTCTGGACATAAGCTGCGTCGTCCTCAAAGTCCCGGGACATCGTCGCGGCCTGATCGCAAAGATCGCCCGTGGCATCCTCCAGCGCATCGCTTAGATCGCCAAAGCCCTTAGCAACCTCGGTCTTCTCGTCATCGACCTCGACGGCCTCGGTCTTCTCGTCATCGACCTCGACGGCCTCGTTTGAATCATCGTCCGCAAGCGTGTCCACAGGAACGATGGGGGCATCGGGCAAATTCACGTCAAGCAGGTGATCAAGCAGGTCCTTAAGGCGCTGAACCTGAGATTCCCACTCCTCGGGCGTCATATCGATAATGTCGCCATTGGAGAACTGGCCGATCGGCTCAAGCAGGCTCGCGGTATCAAAGGTACCGATATACAGCTTGCCGTCGAACTTCTGCATGCGCCAAATGTACTGGTTCTCGTTTCGGCCAAAGCCCGAAGTCAGGCCGGAAATACCGCCCTCGGGGAACATATCGGTGCGATCGCCAACGACGAGCTCCATGTTCTCGTCCTTGTCCATGCGATAGATGTTGACCGACTGCTCAAGATTGGCATTCACAAACGAGCAGTCAACGCCGCCCATGCTGCTCTTGCCGCCCTCTTCGGTGCTGGACTTGTTGAACAGGATGCGCTCGAGAGCAATCTCCTCGTCGTTGTATTCACCGATATAGAGGTAGTCGTTGTAGACGACGAGGTTGGCAGCGCCAGAACGGGTACGGGCAGGATCGATGCCAAAGCAGTACTTTGCACCGTCTGCCTTGTCGCCGACAATCGGAGTCCACGAATAGCTGCCGTCGGCGTTCTTGTCGCCACGAACCATGGCAAACGACTGCATGGAATTATCATCGGGAGCGTTCTCGGGCGTACCGGTGCAGATGGTCGCATAGAGATGGCCATTGTACGAGACCATATCCCAAATGGCGCCGCCGTAGATGCTGTCCTGATAGCGAATCGCCGGATAGTTAAACAACGTGTCCGAGTTGGCAATCTCGGTGAAGCTGTCCTGGCCCTTTGACGGGTCAGGCGACGTCAGGATTGTCGACACAAACTTACCGGCCGCGTCTTTGCCCACATTACTGATGACGAGCTGGCCATCATGGACACACATGCCGCGGATACCGGTAGAAATGCCCTGCTTGTAGGCGGCACCGTAATCCTGCATGCTCGAAAGGCCCTGATAGACAACTTTGTACTCATCCGTCTTAGGATCAATCTCATATACAGCAGGCAGACCGCTTTTGCCGCCATTGGCCCTGACGCTGCCGCAGAAATAGAGCTTGCCCTTATAGCTCACGGCATTGCGGAACAAAGGAGCGACGCCGTTGAGCGATTCAGAGAGTAGCAGCTTGGTCTCACCGGTCTTGGTATTGATCTTGACCAAGATGCCGCCGCTGTCCTTGTCGGCCGTGCCGTCCTCCTTCTGCTGTCCATAGAAGAACGTGCCGTTAAACATGGCCTCCAGCGTCAGGCGCATGGTCTCGACATCAAAGGAATCGCCCAGCGTACTGTTCATGAGCGTAAGCGTGTTGCCCATCGCCGCATAGCAGGTGCCCACATAAAGCCAGTCACCATAGCTCGCAGCCGCCCAAGTGTAGCTCTGGCCGCGATCGCCTTCGTTATTGGCCGTGTTACCGTCGGTGCCCGGGACGGCAACGACACCGTCACCCTGGTAGTCGACGATGCCATCAGGCTGCGACGTTCCTACCGAAGGATGCGAGAGTTTCTCAAAGGAATATCCATTTCCCGCATTGTAGGTAACGGCACCCGAAGTGTCTTCGGCATTCGCCGGCAACGGTGATGCCAAGATAGCGGCAAGCGCTGCCACCAAGCCAAGTGTTCCCACTCGTCTCATAAGGCTATAGCCTCCCCTGTCCTTAAGCCCAGTTTTAGCATTCATCATCTCTGTCCACGTTTAATTGCAATCTGGGCACAGCAATAATCAGCATATAAATATACACCTGTATTTTTTCTTACGGGATAGCGGATGCTCGATTGGTCACGAATTCCGCGCGCCTTGATTCTCATTTTCATTGCAACAGCCTCAGGACTCAGCGCAACGCGTTGCG
>CAMQPJ010000005.1 GCA_947003675.1 uncultured Collinsella sp.
GCCTTTTGGCTGTGCGCCGGCGCCATCGGCACCGACCCCATCACCGTCGAGGGCGTGTCGCTGAGCTCCGCACAGGGCGACCGCAACGTGCTCGCCGCGCTTTCGCGCTTTGGCGCCCGCATCGTGCGCTCCACGAACGCCGCCACCGTCCAGTCCGACAAGCTCGCCGGCTTTGAGATGAGCGCCCACGACATTCCTGACCTGGTGCCCGTCATCTCGGCCGTGGCATCGCTGGCTCAGGGCCGCACGTTCATCCGTGACTGCGCGCGCCTGCGCATCAAGGAATCTGACCGTCTGGCCACCACCACCCGCGAGCTCACCGCGCTGGGCGCGCAGGTGCGCATCGCCGGTGACGACCTCATCATCAAGGGCGTCGATGCCCTTACCGGCGGCGAGGTCGATTCGCACAACGACCACCGCATCGCCATGATGGCCGCCATCGCTGCGAGTCGTGCCACCGGCGAGGTCGTGATCCACGGTGCCGAGGCCGTCAACAAGTCTTATCCCGATTTCTTCGACCACTACCGCCTGTTGGGCGGCAAGGTCACGCTCGAGGAGGAATAGCATGTCCTCGACCTTTGGCAACGTCTTACACTTAAGCATTTTCGGCCAGTCGCACTCCCCCGCCATAGGCTGCTCGCTCGATGGCATTCCGGCAGGTATCGCCGTTGACCTGGAGCAGCTGCAGGCCTTTTTGGACCGTCGCGCCCCCGGCCGTGACGAGACCGCGACCAAGCGCCGCGAGGCCGACGCCGCTCACATTATCGCCGGTGTGGTTGATGGACACACCACGGGCGCGCCTATCGCCGCAATCATCGAGAACACCAACACGCGCTCCAAGGACTACTCCGAGCTGCGCCGCAAGCCCCGTCCGGGCCATGCGGATTTCCCGGCACGCGTGAAGTACCACAACATGCACGACGTCGCCGGCGGCGGACACTTCTCCGGCCGCCTGACGGCGCCCTTATGCATCGCGGGCGGTATCGCGCTGCAGGCGCTCGAGGCCCGCGGCATCAAGGTGATGGCGCATGTGGCGCAGATTGGTGGCATCTCCGATCTGCCCATGGACGACATGGTCTATCGCGAGGCCGACCGCAAGGCGATCCTTTCGAACGACCTGCCGTGCATTGACGCCGCAGCTGCCGGTCGCATGCGCGAGGAAATTCTGGCCGCGCGCGACGAGCTCGACAGCATCGGCGGCATCGTGGAGTGCGGCATCTACGGGCTTCCCGCGGGCATCGGCGACCCCATGTTCGACGGCATCGAGAACCGCATCGCGCAGATCGCGTTTGGCATCCCTGCCGTGAAGGGCGTGGAGTTTGGCATGGGCTTTGCCGTCGCCGCCACGCGCGGCAGCGAGAACAACGATCCGTATCGCATCGACGCCGAAACCGGCAAGATCGAGGTCGAGTCCAATAATGCCGGCGGCATCCTGGGCGGTATTTCAACCGGCGCACCCGTCATGTGGCGCATGGCCGTAAAGCCCACGCCCTCCATTGGCCGCGAGCAGCAAACGGTAGACATGGACGCTATGGAAAATGCCGAGCTCTCGGTCCACGGCCGCCACGACCCCTGCATCGTCCCGCGCGCCGTCCCCGTAGCCGAAGCAGCCGCAGCACTGGCCATCTGGGACGCCCTCCTCGAGGACGCCGCCCAGCGCTAGTCCACCTACCCCAAGGGTAGTTAATTTGGGACGGGCCTATTTTAGCTACCCCATATGCCAATCGTTATTTGCCCTGGCACCCATCGACTCGTCGACAGTCAAAGGGTAGCTAAAAAAGCCCCGTCCCAAATTAACTACCCCAGGCAACCATTCACGAAAGGGGTCCCAATGGAGCTTGCTGACATCCGCCAGGCCATCGATGGCATCGATACCACGCTCCTCAACAGCTTTGTCGAGCGCATGGATATTGCCACCGAGGTCGCCAAATCAAAAATCGAGATGGGCAAGGCCGTCTTCGACCCCGCCCGCGAGCGCTCCAAGCTCAACAACCTCGCCGGCCGCGCGCCCGAGCGCTACGAGGCGCAGACCATCGCGCTGTTCCGCCTCCTCATGAGCATGAGCAAGGCCGAGCAGCAGCGCTACATCAATGAGCTCAAGGGCATCACGGTGTCGCAAAAGGCCCACGCCACGGCCACGGCCTTTGACACACCCTTCCCTCAAACGGCCTCCGTTGCCTGCCAGGGCGTGGAAGGCGCCTACAGCCAAATCGCCGCGTGCAAGCTCTTCGACGTGCCCGATATCGCGTTCTTCGACACCTTCGAAGGTGTCATGCGCGCTGTGCGCGACGGCTTCTGCGAGTTTGGCGTACTGCCCATCGAAAACTCCACCGCAGGCTCGGTCAACGCGGTCTACGACCTGCTCGCGCAGTTCGACTTCCACATTGTGCGCTCGCTGCGCCTCAAGATCGACCACAACCTGCTCGTCAAGCCCGGCACTAAGCTGCAGGATGTTCGTGAGGTCTATAGCCACGGTCAGGCCATCGCGCAATGCGCCGGCTTTATCGACGCGCACGATCTGCACGCCACCAAGTATCCCAACACGGCTATGTCGGCCGAGATGGTCGCCAACTCCGAGCGCACCGACGTCGCAGCCATCGCCTCGCGCAGTTGCGCGGCGCTCTACGGTCTGGAGGTGCTGGAGTCCAACATTCAGGACTCGGACAACAACTACACGCGCTTCGTCGTCATCAGCCGCGAGCCGCGCGTCTACCCCGGCGCCAACCGTACCTCGCTCATGATCACCACGGCCAACGAACCGGGCGCCCTCTATCGCGTGCTCGAGCGCTTCTACGCGCTCAACATCAACCTCATCAAGCTCGAGAGCCGTCCCATCCCCGGGCACGACTTTGAGTTTATGTTCTACTTCGATCTGGACTGTCCCTTTGGCAGCAAAGCCCTCGACGACCTGCTCGACTCGATTGACGACGTGTGCGAGAGCTTCACCTACTTTGGCAGCTACACGGAGGTGCTCTAGATGACTGACGTCGCCACAACCCGCCCCTACGGCGTGCTGGGCCGCGTGCTGGGCCACAGCTACACCCCGACCATCTACAAGGAGCTCGCGGGGCTTGAGTACGTGCGTTTTGAGCGCGAGCCCGAGGACCTCGAGGCCTTTATGACAGGCGACGAGTGGGAGGGCACCAACGTGACCATCCCCTACAAGCGGGCCGTCATGGACTACCTGGACGAGCTGAGCCCGCTCGCCGAACGCATGGGTAACGTCAACACGATCACGCGTCTGCCCGATGGCCGTCTGCGCGGCGACAACACCGACTACTTCGGTTTCCAGTGCCTGGTCGAGGAGCTGGGTGTGGAGATTGCCGGCAAGAAGGTCCTCGTGCTCGGAGCCACCGGCGGCGCCGGTACCACGGCAAGTATGGTGCTGGGCGACCTGGGAGCGATCGTGGTGCCCGTCGGCCGCACAAGCGAGGTCAACTACGACAACATCGCACAGCAGTCCGACGCCGCGTTGCTCGTGAACTGCACACCTGCCGGTATGTTCCCCCACTGCCCCGACGCGCCTTGCACGCTCGAGGGTCTCGACGCGCTCGAGGGCGTCATCGACATCGTCTACAACCCCGCCCGCACGGGGCTCATGCTCGAGGCCGAGCGTCGCGGCATCGACTGCATCGGCGGTTTGCTCATGCTTGTGGCTCAGGCGGCGCAAGCCGTTGAGCGCTATACCGGCCAGGTTACCCCGCGCGAGCGCATCCTGGACGTGACGGAGCGCCTGTCTCGCCGCGAGCAGAACATTGCCCTGATCGGCATGCCAGGCTCGGGGAAAACCCGCGTAGGTGAGCAGATCGCCCTGCTCACCGGCCGCGAGCACATCGACCTGGACCGCGCCCTCGAGAAGCATCTGGGCATGCCTTGCGCCGACTTTATCGTCGAGCGCGGCGAGCCGGCCTTCCGCGAACAGGAGACGGCGGCCCTGGCCGACATTTCCAAGCGCAGCGGCCTGGTGCTTTCCACCGGCGGCGGCGTCGTCACGCGAGACGAGAACTACCCGCTGCTGCACCAGAACAGCCAGATTGTGATGCTCAACCGTAAGCTCGACGAGCTCGCCCACAAGGGTCGCCCCATCACCGCCCGCGACGGTATCGACAAGCTGGCCGAGCAGCGCATGCCGCGCTACCGCGCCTGGGCCGACTACATCATCGACTCGCGCGACTGCGCAGCCAACACCGCCCGCGCCCTCCTCGACACCCTCCCTCCCGCTCTCTATCACAAACAACCACAAAGGGCGCAGTTCATTGGCCCCTTCGTGGTGGTTTTCCATTCAACCCAGTCCGACCACAAAGGAAGCAACCATGAAAGCTCTCGTTATCAACGGCCCTAACCTCAACATGCTCGGCATTCGCGAGCCGGGCATCTACGGCAGCGACAACTACGACCGCTTGGTCCAGATCTGCAAGGAGGCCGGCTCCGCACAGGGCTTCGACGAGGTCGAGGTCTTCCAGTCCAACCACGAGGGCAGCATCGTCGACAAGATCCAGGAGGCATACGGCAAGGTCGACGGCATCGTCATCAACCCGGCGGCTTACACGCACACGAGCGTGGCGATCCTGGACGCCCTCAAGGCCGTCGCCATCCCCGCCGTCGAGGTCCACATCAGTGCCGTCGAGACGCGCGAGGACTTCCGCCAGGTAAGCTACGCCCGCCTGGCCTGCTTTGCCACTATCACCGGCGAAGGCCTCCAGGGCTACGCCCATGCGTTGAAGCTGCTGAAAGAGCATCTGCTACACTAATCCCTGGGACAACATAATCAGGTTTGTTTGTCCCAAAACTTAAGTAACTGTTCGATTGACATACAAAGGAGCATATCCATGTCCCAGTACGATTACCTCGTCGTCGGTGCCGGCCTTTCGGGCGCCGTCTTTGCCAACGCCGCCAAGCGCGCCGGCAAGTCGGTCCTGGTCATCGACCGCCGCGATCACATCGCCGGCAATATCTATACCGAGGACGTCGAGGGCATCCAAGTCCACCGTTACGGCGCCCACATCTTCCACACCTCCATGAAGGACGTCTGGGACTACGTCAACCGCTTCGCCGAGTTCAACAACTACGTCAACTCGCCGGTCGCCAACTTCCACGGCAACATGTACAACATGCCCTTCAACATGAACACCTTCGCCAAGATGTGGCCGGGTGTCGTCACGCCGGCCGATGCCCGCGCCAAGATCGCCGAGCAGGTGGCCGCCGAGAACATCGGAGAGCCGACCAACCTCGAGGAGCAGGCGCTGTCCCTCGTCGGCCGCGACATCTTCGAGACGCTCGTGAAGGGCTACACCGAGAAGCAGTGGGGCCGTGACTGCCGCGACCTGCCCGCGAGCATCATCAAGCGCCTCCCCTGCCGCTTCACCTACGACAACAACTACTTCAACGACCGCTACCAGGGCATCCCCATGGGCGGTTACACCAAGATGGTCGCCAACATGCTCCAGCGCGACGAGGTGCGTTGCGGCGTGGAGTACAAGGAGCTGATCGCCGCCGAGCCCGATATCGCCGCCAAGACGATCTACTGCGGACCCATCGACGCGTTCTACGACTTTAAGCTGGGCACGCTGGAGTACCGCAGCCTGCGCTTTGAGACCGAGACGCTCGACGAGCAGGACCACCAGGGCGTGGCCGTGGTCAACTACACCGAGCGCGAGATCCCCTACACGCGCATCATCGAGCACAAGCACTTTGAGTTCGGCACGCAGGACAAGACCGTCATCACGCGCGAGTACCCGGCCGACTGGAAGCCCGGCGACGAGCCCTACTACCCCATCAACGACGCCAAGAACGAGGCCCTCTACAAGCAGTACGAGGAGCTGGCGGCGCAGGAGGGCGACGTGATCTTTGCCGGTCGCCTGGGCGGCTACAAGTACTACGACATGGACAAGGCCATCGCCGCGGCCTTCGAACTCGTCCGCAACGAGCTGGGCGTGGAGCCCACGGAGGCGTAAGGGTCCAAAACGGGCCTC
Source organism: uncultured Collinsella sp. (assembly GCA_947003675.1). Taxonomy (GTDB): domain Bacteria; phylum Actinomycetota; class Coriobacteriia; order Coriobacteriales; family Coriobacteriaceae; genus Collinsella. The sequence continues at coordinate 5,973 of CAMQPJ010000005.1, forward strand.
TGCACGAGCCGAAAACAACACAAGCAGGCGCGCCAACTCCGGCAGGAGCGATTTCGCCCCTGCCGGAGTTTTAGTATGGAGACGGTATTGGCTGTTCTGCCCATTATCTAGTCGAGGTATTGCAGGAACACGGCCTGCCGCAGGGGCGAAAATCGAAAGTATGCGGCAAATTCTAGACATGCCGAGCACGCCGGGATGCCGCAACGCCTCTACCTGCGGTTTCTCTGCGTGAAAAGGGCGGTGTGCTCGGGGGTTCCGGAATTTGCCGCATACTTCCGGCGAGCGGTTCCGGAAGTGCGGGGTAAAACCGAGATCGGCCGACCAGACTCCAGTTTTGCACTTCCACGACCTGCAGTTTTGTTAGCAAAAATCAGGTTGTGCTTGGAGGTTTTCGATTTTTCCCCGCACTTCCGGAAAACAAGGCAATACTAAGCGTCCTGAAGCGGAAAACGCAACAAATTCCATTAGGATAGCAACCTCTTAAACGCAAAAACCGCCTTTCGGCGGTTTCCACGGACCAAGCCGGACGTACCGTCGCAAGGCCTCCTCACAACTAGAACTTTAAGGAAGAGCCCAATTCCAGTCAATCCTCAACCGGGAAACCCGCAGCGAATTAAGGCCAAGCGACCACGCGTCAGTAAAGTTACATGCGGGCAGAAAAACACCCGTAATTTCGTCTTTTCCCAATTGAGATGTAAGTTTTGACAGGTCGAATCTTACATCCAAAAAAGAGGGCCGACACATCAACCCTCTTCAGGTGTCGCCCGAAGGCTTCCACCGCAATTGACTCTTTTTTGTCGATATCCTCCGTTTGTCTACAAACTCGACCACAAGTCGAAACCACACGATCGAGACCGACAAACTTGGCGAAATATTCTTCTCATCATGGACGCAAAGAGAGAGACGGCCGTCCAGAAGAACAGCCGCCTCTCCGCAGGACGCAGGCCCGTAGGTTGGCTGCGTCAATGCCGCTAATTCACGCTAGTATCCTATTCGTGCCCCAAAAGGTCAATCCAATTCAAGGCAGAAAGCAACCCAGCATGCAGCCTCTTTCGTGGACCCATGCTCTAGCAAGCCTGATCGAACTCGACTATCCAACCAGATACGGCCCTATTACATCGAATATCTCGCCTACCTTGGTTGCAGGATTTTGCGCAGACGGTTTAATGTTGCCCAGCGCCCTATGGTGCGTGTCGAGACGCCCAGCACGCTGAAGTGCCTCGCCCCGCTTATCATCCACTGCTCCGAACGTCCCGTCCAGGTTCTTGCGGTACTCGATGCCCAAGTCCTTAGACATCGCCTGAGCGAGGGCACGCTGACACTCCGCGGCCGACATGGGGGCGGTCGTATAACGAAAATGCAGAAGCGGCCACAGTTCGAAGCAGGGGTTCGACCACAACGCATGGAAGGTCCTCGAACCATCGGAGAGCTCGGTGCACTTACGCTCCATCGCGTCGAAGTCGGACGCAGGGAAGTCATCCTTGTCATACACGAGCCACACGTGGTCGAACGTCTCGGGCGCATAGCGACAGTGTTCGACAGCGAAGTCAAGCAGGTCGAGCGTGTGTTTGCCCGTTCCCTTAACGATAACGGCAACCTTGCGTTCGTTTGCCGCGCACAAAGCAGCACGCACGCCCTCGAAGTAGCGAGGCTCAGTCTCCTTGCCCTCGGTCACCACGAGGTGGCGCGTCATCTGCACCATGCGCGAGCGAACCTCGCGTTTGCCACTACGCCAGCCCTTCGACTTCTTCGCTGCCATGTAAATCCCACTCCTCGATGCGGGTGAGATACGGGTCGGCACCGTAACGACCAGACAGGTACTGCTTATCGAAAGCAGCATTCTTGCTAACCAAGTTGCCATTAGCCTCGTGGATGTCGGCGAGCGACCACAGTTGGCTCGCCTCCCCCTCGCCGCGTGCGGCGAACCATATCTCGTCGCGGCGGAACACGTCGTTTCGCATTGTGGACACGTCCTGGGACGAGAAGATGAGCTGCGCGCCGCTCTTGTTGACCTCGGGATCCTTAAACAACAGAATCACGTAGCGCAGGAGCTTCGGGTGAAGCTTAGCGTCAAGTTCGTCGACCACAACGGTAGCGCCGCGCTCGAGCGCAGTCATCAGATATGCAGCTAGCCCCATGAGCTTCTGTGTGCCGGCTGACTCCTCAGAAAGGCGCAGCTCATAGCCCTTGCCGTCCACCTCGTGCCTGACAAAGACGCGCTGGCCGCGCCATTCCGGGGCCTTCTCCACCCTAAAGCCATCGATGCGTACGTCGACGGCGCGCAGAAAACGCGTGACCTCGGGCGACTCCGCCTCGTCTAGCAATTGCTCGAACATCCGCTCCAGGTAAGAGCTGTTGTAGTTCAGGAACACGCCATCAAGAAACCAGCTGGCAGCCTCCTTGATCACCGGCGCGTCAAAGTTGATACAGAGGAACGACAGGTACGGCAGGCTCGGGTTGAATCTCGCAGCCGTCACAAGTTTGCACAGCGTGGGACCGAGCTCGACCTCAGCACCCTCGCGCTCGAACAACATCGCCGTACGCGAAGCTCCCAATTTGCGCCGCCACAGTCCCTCGGACACGATCTCGCCGGCATGCACGGACAGGGCATAACGGAACTCATGCTCACCCACGCGGTAGTAGAGCTCGAACTCGGTAGGCTCGAGAGCAGACACATCATCGAACTCGAACGCCGAACAACGGGGTATCGAAGGACGATCGCCCTCTGGCGCATCAGAGCTAGATGACAGCAATCTGATCGGACTGGCCACAGCCGAACGAACGTAGTCAAGAGCTTCGAGCAGGTTGGACTTGCCGCCAGCGTTGGGTCCGTACACCGCAGCCACCGGCAGAAAGCTCTGCCCATCGGGACACTCAATAAGGGAGCGCTCAAACTCCCTCATCGGCGTCGCTTGCATGGAAAGCTCCGCCTCGTCGCGATAGGACCTATAGTTCCTGAAGGAAAACTGACAAAGCATCGTCCTCAACTTTCCTTTCATTGTTTTGAAAAGATATTTCAGAGTTTTTATTTGATTATAGACCTTAAGAAACGTCAATCAAGTGCTTGCCGCATCTGGAGCAAAGGGTACAAGGCCAAAACTCGGAAGTATGTGGCAAATCCCTAGCGTGCCGAGCGCTCCGGAATGCCGCAATGCTTCTGCCTGCGGATCCTTTATGCGGAAAAGCCGTTGTGCTCGGGGGTTCCAGAATTTACCGCATACTTCCGGCAAGCGTTTGCGGCTGCGGACACGCTAATCCATGCCCGCAGCCGCAATGGCGTCAAGCCCCTATCCTCTCGGCGGGAAGGGATCGTGCCCATGGGAATCCTTTGCGCGGATTCTGCCATCGGGACGATGGGTGATTAGCTCAGAGTGCTGATTAGAACTAATTTGACGACCACGCTTTATAGCTTCGCCCTGGGTCGTCGTAACAAAGGAAGCGCGACGCGCTCCCTCGCCCTTAACCTGCCATTTGCCATCCGCCCGCTTCGTAACGTGCTGGTTTCTACCTTTCATACTCACCTCGCCTTCACGACCGATTGGTTAACGTACTCGCAGCATGAGGCTTGTAGCAAGTTCACTCGTGCCGCTTTGCTTAAAGCATAAATACCGGCGCGGACATAAATCGGACCTGGAAGGTGTCAGTATGGGATCCCGAAGAAGCGCAAGCCGGCCTCATACTGAAACCGCCGTATCGCGCATAGCCCAATAAGCGCGGAACATAACGCCAGGACAAATACGCCTCATCCATGTCCGGCGTCGGGTCTGATAAGATTCCCATAGCGGTCTTCGTCCTTTCCTAGAACCTGTTGTTGTGGTGATTTCAGATTCTAGGACGAGGGCCGTTTTTCGTTAAACGGGCGCTAGGGTGTCACCCTTACACCAACATTTTCGTCGCAATCTAGGGCGTCACCCTTACACCAACATTTTCGACGCGATTGTCGTTGCTAGATTTAAACGACTGAAAATAGGGGTATCAACCGCCACTGATACCCCTAATGCGAAAACGCAATTATTCCCGTACGCCTTGCTTTATTATTTTTATTACCCTCTTTTTAACAGGGGATAGAGTGCGCCTAATCCTCTCCCCAAATCCCATGGAAGCATATTTCTTTCGACAATAGTCGAGCCCATGCTGCTCCCAATCGGCCCTAAAGGAATTAAAATTATCTGGTTTAGGAGACGGAGCTTGAAGGTTGCGCTGTGTGCACTCATCCAGGCTAACTTCAAAACACTCAAAAGAAGTCAAGATTTCAGTAATCAGATCTTGCCCCTTTTCGGTATTAACTATGATTGAAGAAACGCCAAGCTTGTCTTCGAAATCCGGCTTCACGTTATTTATGTTCCAAAAATCACCAATTGTGATATCGCCTGGACGATTCATACTGGCGAAGGGACACGAATAGCATGAATCTCTCAATAGGTAATTTCCAGTAAAGAGGCGATAATATTCATCTTCCCAAATGGGATTATGATAAATATCGCCATTATTGAACTCTATCCAAAGTTCTTGGTTTCTCCAGCCGTATTGTTTATTCCTAAAGCTCAACTTGGAAATTTTTGAGGAATATTTCTGCTCCAAAGCGCGAATATGTTCATCAAAGGAACCGGGGCTTGGAGTACCGTGGCAAATAATATCTACTGTCACGAGATTGTCGTAAGGAACTCCGAGATAACGCTTCAAGCCAGCGACTTCGCAAGGTGTTCCCGTAAACAAAACTGAATTGCCGGCTTTTAAATCGCGTTTAACATCTTTAAAGATATCACCCTTAAAACTTTGAACGTATTTTGAGCCCTGAAACTTCCTGACTGATTCGATTGAGTCAGCCCTGTCGTGCATCGCACGGTGCTCATCATCAAGCCTAACACCATACACAATGCCGTCAGACCCAAGCACAGCTTTAGCGACTTCGATAAATACCGCACCAGAGCTGCTCCGCGCACGCTCATCGTTGTCTTTATTTTTGACCGCATAGGCAATTTTCGAAAACTTATCGTCCGCTGACCCATCAACCTTTAAAGGGCAAACTTTTTGACATAGACCACACTCCACGCACTTTGAGCCATCGATCTTGGGATAGAGAAAGCCTTTCTGGTCCTCTAGCATGGAAATCGCCTGCTTCGGACATATGTTAAGACATGCCGTACACCCACAGCACTGTTCAGCCTTTTCAAATAGTTCAACCATTACCCTATTTACCTCCCCAATAGCGAATTTAGCCTATCAACGATGATGTGAAAGCTCTTGTGCTCAAATATGGCATGGAAACCGAGAACAATCGCTAGGCCCAAAACGAGATTACAGGCTCCATACAAGAGCCATGTCAGAAGACTTCCCGGCCAGGTGCTAAAAATAAAATGCGACAGGATAGCTATTGCTGCCACCATAAACAACATCTCTATCATGTTTTTAAGAGTTGGTCCGACCGAAAGATGCGTTACTGTTTTTGGAATGAAGAAAAGCAAGTCGACACAACGGTAGAGGTTGGACAAACATGAAGCCGCCATTACGCCGATCAAACCGAATTTAAATCCAAGAACAACACCTCCGACAAGCAAAATTGCCGCTTGAATGGTGCTTTGAATTCTTGTTTCTTTATATAAACCCGCCGCAATAACAAGCATGCCCTGTGGAGTCTTCAGATTGTAAAAAACGCCATTCAAAACGAACAGCAGGGCGAAGTATAGATTCGTATATTCGACATCCGTTACACCATGAGTGTATACGTGGACAAACGGCAGAATGGTTGCAAGCGTTACGCCGTAAACTACACTTGCCATTACATAGTAAAGATATTCAAAATCCCGATACGCCTTCTTAAATGCCTGACTGTCATCCTTGACCAATAACTCTCCGAAACCAGCAGACACACCCGTAGAGAAAACTGACATTATTCCGTTAATACCTGACATGACCATGTTATATACAGAATAAACGCTCACCATTTTAAGGGTCGAGAACAGGGTGATTAATACGGCGGGCGATGCATTTTGCACAGTCTGCACAATTTGGAGGTATAGAGCACTCCAGCGCTTATCCATTGCAGCATAGTCTGGCTCAGCGTCATAGCGAATGAATTTATAGTTCACCTTGATGTAAACGAACAAGATCATGCTACGCGCAAATATTGAAAGCAATGCTACGACGCGTAAAGTTAGGATATTAACCTTAAGCAGTGACATCGTGACAACGATTACCGTATTTAGAATCGTATATACGATAGATGCGAAAGAAATTACGTAAGTTTTTTGGTCTGCGGTCAGCAAGGCTCTATATTTTGCAAGAGTAAAAAATTCCAAAGCCCCGTTTACGCCAAGAACCAACACAAGAAGAAAAATAGTCTGATGATCCAAGACCTCAGTATGGGTAATCCACGGATAGACTATTGCCAGAACAAAAACTAGGCCAACAAAAATGAAGCCTGATTTTATATAGAAATTACGAGCCGCGGTTACGATGCGATTTATCTTGCCATGATCATTTTCAGCGATTGGCTTATAAAGCGAATATACAGCCGCACTCGAGAGCCCCGCTTCGACCAGATTAAAGTAAGTAATAAACTGGTTGATTGAGGAAATAAGACCGTTAACATCGGATCCGTATGCCATCAGTAAAAAGCGGGGGGTGATGAACCCAGCCACCATCGTCACTACTTGCAACAAAGCCGTCGAAGCAGAATTTAATACAAATTTACTCGTTCTTCCCATTCATCTCACTTCTTTAAAGATAAACCCACCGCCGTAGCGCATGCATACGCACAGTCCTTAAGCGAAGCAGCTTTTAACCGAAGCAATCTAGCAAAACAATCACGCGCTTTATCGCCATCGCAATGCTGATTTGCTATTCGTAGATACAGCCGCGCAAAATGGACAGCAACCAACTTTTGATAGATTGCGTTATCGCTCTCGGAACAAATGGATGCAATCAAACGTTTCAATAAGCGCTCATGCTCCTCAAACCGTCTCAATTGCATATTTTCGTTTTGGAGACCGTCATTTGAATGACTAGAGGGATGTAGAACATATTTGTACAGAACTTTGTCAATGTATCCATATTGATATCCATAGGCCATAGGCAAGAGCAGTTGATAGTTCTGCCCAGCACGGCTTTCATCAATCGCCAGACCGGGATAAGATTCGACAAATGCCGAAGTTTTCATTATGTAAATACCAGGGCAAAAATATACATTTTTACTAATCAGCAAGTCCCGAAATAGATTATCGTTCTTATCAGGAACCCGCTTTAAGAGCCCAAGGCTATTCCCAGCTTCATCAATATATTCAGCCCACGAAATACCCAAAGCATAATCGGGATGGGCGGTCATGAACTTGACCTTCGCTGAGATGTTATCTGGGCAGAGAACATCATCGGAATCAGGCCAGATGAAATATTCGCCACGAATATGCGGAAATGCCAAGTTCAGCGCTCTTGCCTGTCCACCGTTTTCTTGATTCAAGTAAACGAATCGTATGCCCCGACACTCGAACAGTTTTTTATATGAGAGGATCTTATCCTCTGTATCATCAGTTGATCCATCATTAACGATAATCATCTCGTAATTATCGTAATCTTGCTCTAAGACAGATAGGAAGAAAGAATCCAGATAGCCCCCCGCGTTATAAGCAGGGGTAATTATGCTAACTAACGGATTCATTTAGAATAACCCTCCCTAGGACTTATATATTTCAAATAAATGGTGACTACTACAGCAAATACCATCAACTGACAGGCATAGTAAATTGTGTTGCCCGTCATGCTATATATCGCGATAAGAACAGCCCAGTAAAATGCCGTTAAGTTGAAAATATTTGGATCCTTCTTTGCAGAACGGCCTAAACCAAATATCAAAATGGCCAACATGCTGACAAACAGCAAAAGCCCAACGATTCCAAGCTCAGCAAGCAGTTGCAAGTAAACGTTATGCGCCTGAAATTGCCAAGGTTCACCGTAGTATAAGAAGCCCCTGCTGTTCACATATGCATTGAATGACAGAAAACCCTCTCCCAATAACGGAGAACTTCTTAACATTTCCATTGCATATGTCCAAAAAACTTCTCTACCGCTTAATGGATCTCCGTTGTCAGCTAAAAAACGCTCAAACACAAGCGAAACTTGAGGAACAAACGTATACGTAACTGCCAGGCACACAAACACCGCAAGTAGGACCGCCATAGCTTTTGCCACTCTATGACTTCGAGAGAAAAACAAAGCGAAGGCGACGATGCTGACTAAGGGAATCAGAAATAAGGTGCGTTTGCCGGTCATCATCAGCGCACCAAAAACAATTCCCAACTGAATAATGAATTTTGGATTGAGACCCCGGGTAAAAATTTTGGCGAAAAGAACTCCTATCCCCATGTTGCAGAGGAACGCCGCATCTGCCTTTTCAAATGCTAGCCCGGCAATTGCTATACCATCAACCGACCTAACAACTAAGTTTTTCCCCAAAGACAAGAATGAAAATACAGATCTAAACAAACTTGGGCTTATCAATTCCAAATACATAGAGGCAATAAAAACCCAAAATAACAAGCTAAATAATTTGAAGAAGATGGAATAAAAAAAGTTGTCGAATTCGAATACAACGAAAACAAGGGCGGCGATTATGTAGGGAATGTAGTCCTTAAACGCAGAACGATCTCCGGTATAAATAAAACTGATTCCAATTAAGAAAACAAACCCGAAAAATAAGAATTTCAAAGGAACCCCCCTGCTAAATCTTCTTTTCGAAGCTATCGAGAGAAAGAGCACCGCTGAAATCATGAGAAACGCAACAGGCTTCATGAACAAAATGAGACGATTGTTAGTAGAAAATACTAATATCAGCAGCAGCAGTGGAATAACATAGTCTTCAATTGGAACTAATGCAATAAATTGCTTATATCTACTCATCAACACAAATACCGTTCAGATAAGACAGGGCACGAGCCTTTTCCTCAGCAATTACCTTGCGAGCTGTACCAAAATCGCGGTATATATCTAATTTGCAGTCATCCAAGGATTCGATAATGGAGTCAGTAAGACCAGTCAACTTCAACAGATTCTCAGCACGATCGTTCTTCTTGAAATCTTTTTGCTTAGTTTCTACGTAAAACTGGCGCTCAAAGATGATGGAAAAAGCAGTTCCGTGGAAAGAATTAGTTACAACATAGTCAGCGTTCTTGAACAGGCCAAGGAATTCCTGTACCGAAGTGTCCATTCCACCGTAAAAATCGCGGTTCTTCAACCTGTCAATATAATCTTGGCCTATGTTTACAATCTTCTTACCGGTCTTTTTAGCTAACAACCTTGCAAAATCATTAATGACATTCGACTTGTTGAGGCGATAGATGAGGATATAGTTATCGAAGTCAGGGTCTTTAGCGAGCCGCGACCACTCTGCCGCATCAAGCAAAAATACAGGATCGACGTGCAGCTCACTATCTTTGCCCGCAAGCTCACGGACCATTTTTTTACCAGACTCCTCACGAACCGAAATATGATTAAATCGAGATAACAGTCGAGCATATTCCGCCCGATACTCGACCGGAATATTGCTAATACCGAACGATGCGGCATACGAATTAATCTTCTGTTTGTCATCGACAAATGATAGGAAGTAATTCTTATCAAAATCAGAACAGGCATAATTAAACACCTGGTCACTACCAGTAATGAACACGTCGTATCGCTCGTTCGACTGATTAATGGTTTCTGAATCATACACTGGACTCATCTTCATGTTTTCATTTACCAACGAACGAAAACTCATCATTTTTCTCTTTGCGGGAAAGTAATTCATAAAACTACGGATATTTTGTTTAACTGATTTGGTCGAGAAGCCACCGATCAGCTTATACAACTCCTCCATATGATCACAGCGATAATCGATAACTTCCGAATCGAAGCCCAATCCCGTTAAGGCTTTTTGCAAAGCATAAGTCTGCAAAGCGGCTCCATAGTTAATGGCACGATGAAACGTAATGACTCCGACTTTCATAATTATCCTTTCAGGGCAATTAGATTGAATACAGCTGAAATTAATCGAGGTTTTCTTGTTAACAGCAATTTATAAATTGCTGCATTAATTAAGTTCGACGGCTGATAGGCTGACAAACAGTTGTATAGCTTTTCATCATTTACAAGGGCATCGAAAAAAGCCGTACGACCAGCACCGCAAGGAGCGCGCCTCAAAGAAAATCTAAGCGATGCAAATGCTCTGCCTGCATTTCTCTTACGGAAATCGAATCTATACAGTCTCCGATCAAACTCGTCCGCAAGAACTTGGCTTAGAGCATTTATCCTTTTAAGAACATCGTCATTCACGCGTTTTGAATAAGACTTGTCACTAACGTGGTATTCGTACAAACAATTGGGAACGACACTGACCCTCGAAGAAGAAGCGAGAGCTCTAAGCTTAAAAACTAGATCCTCTGAGTAGACATCTCTTTCTGACGGAAACTGAACCCCATTCTCTTCAACCAGCAGTCGACGGTAAACAGAGTCCCAAACAGCGATACAGCCCGCACCGTCGTCGTGACATGGAATGGAAACCAAATCCGCCATGTATTTATCAATTTCACCTTTACCACGCAGTTCCATGGATCCAGCAGGATGACTTTTAACAACGGCACCATTCAGCAAGTCGTAATAACCGCCAACGACGACATCGCTACCGGAATCTCTTGCCCTGCTCAGCAACGTTTCATACATTGCCTTCGTACAGGTATCGTCTGAATCGACAAAAGCAATGAATTCCCCAGTCGCTAAATCTAAACCATAATTACGAGCAATTCCCTGGCCCGCATTTTCTTTTGTGAAAACCCTGATGCGATTGTCCTTGGATGCAAGCTTTTTGCACTTCTCAAGACTATCGTCTGTAGACCCGTCATCGATGAGTAAAATCTCCAAGTCATCAATGGTTTGCGAAACAAGAGAAGCGACACATTCCTCAATCGTCTCGGATGAGTTGTAAATGGGAACCACTATGCTTAAAAGGGGATTAGCCACAATGCCCTCCTCACTATCCTAGCGACAGTCGCCACAAACCAGAGCGCCATAAAAAGATTCAATTCCATTGGATTGACTCGGATAATCTTGCTTCCATGAAAGCTTGAACAACCTTGTATCAGAGGTGAGTCCGTCCCAGATGTGCTGGTCGAGGGGTTCGTCCAGCAGCGAGATGAGATCGTCGCAACGGGGGTTGTTGGGCTCGATCGACGCGAACGCCGCGGCGATCGAGGGGTCATGCCTCTGCGCAAGAACGATGAGATAGTCGGTGAGCAGATAATCCACAAGTTCATTACTCTGGGCCCAATACTCAAGGTAAAAGTCCCTAAGCGTTGCGAACACCCGACGGTTAGACGAATCGCAGCCAAGCGAGTAGTTGGCAAACATACCGCAGGCGACGGATGCGTGGAGATAATCGGGGCGTTTGATGGACCAGATCGGAAGGTCCGTGTACTCATCAAGCGAACCGGTGCAGAAGAACGTCGCGTCGAGCCACAGGCCGCCGTGCTCCGCAAGCAAGGACAGCCTTAAAAGGTCAGAAAGATGGGTGCGCGACATGACGCCCGCGCGCACCTTGTCGAAAACCCAATCGGGGATATGAACATAGTCGGAGAGATTCTCGTCCGTGATGACGATGACCTCGTGTTCGCCCGCGTTGCGGCGCACGGAGTCGATACACGCCCTGACAATCTCAGGCGCGTTCTCCTCGCCCTGCCACCAGCACATCCAGATCTTCCCCTCGAGGGCGGGATCGGATGAGGGCAGCGGCGTATCGTAGTCGTATGACTCGAAGAAATCGCCGAAGCGGTTCTCGAGATACTTGAGAACGGTCTCGTGCTTTCGCAGCAACCGCTTCTTCACTGCAGGCGGTTCCTTGTACCCGTTGCGGCTCATGACCTGGATATCGAGCTTCGCCCGAAACGTGTTAATCGCCTCGGGCCACGACGTAACCCTGGCGATTCGGAACGTTGCGCCGATCTCCTCGCAGGAGCGATGCACTATCCTCTTGATGCTGTTATGGCCGTTAGCCATCGATTGACTCCTTATATAGGTTCACGAGATCGTTCATAAACTTCTCGCGCGAGCAGTTTTCCATGACGTAGGAGCGGCAGTTGCGCTGCAGCATCGAGTAAGCGGACCGATCCAAGAACGCACTCGTGCCGCGCGATATAGCATCTGCCATCGACTGGACGCCCCCGGGCTCGCAAACGAATCCCGTTTTCCATTCGTCGACCAACTCGGGGATTCCGCCGATATCCGTGCCGATGACAGGCGTGCCGGCAGCAAAAGCCTCCACGATCGAGTACGGCATGTTCTCTCGCCATCTCGAACTCGAGATGGCGAGAGAAGCCCTCTCGACATACGCTTGCAGTGCCCCACCGGTCTGATAACCGGCGAACTCAATGCGAGCTGCACAGCCCAACGAAGACGCCAGCGTCTTGAAATCGGCGGCATCGGGGCCGTCGCCGACTACAACTAAGCGCATATTCTGCGGAAGGCTCGGCAGGGCGGCATCGAAGGCCCTCAGCAGCGTGTCGACGCCCTTCTCGGCAGAGAGCCGCCCGAAGAACAGGAGGTAGGGGTTCTCCCTGTCGGTCGCATCCGCCCCGGCATTCGCCGCACGGTCGAGGATCGCGTCGTCTGCGAAGTTCTGCAGGAAGACGACCTTGCCCTCGGGCCAGCCGCCCTCGATGAGCTTGGAGCGCATGAACCTGGAGGGGGCGATTACCCTGTCGATCCTTCGGTTTGACTTATGGGCCCTGTTGAAGGACGCCTCCATCGCCGCCAGCGCGCTCTTCGCGCGCGACCCCTTCACGCAGCGGTTCTCGATGCAGTGGCGGTAGCGCCCGTCCTCGAGGCATGCGTCGCAGACGCGCCCGCCGCCGTCGAGCATGAGGTAGCCGGGGCAGACGGTCACGTAGTCGTGGGCCGTGTAGAAGACCGGGACCTTGTTCTCCCCCAGGTAGGGGGCGTCGAGGATGGACAGCGTGATCTGCCTGTGCACGTTGTTGAGGTGGACGACATCGGGGCGGAACTCCTCGCAGAGGGCCTGGAAGTTGCGCTTCGCCTCCGGCGAGTAGATCAGCGCCATGCCGTCGCGCGCCGCCTTGAGCGGGTCCTTGACGTTGTTGTACTCGCGCTGCGTCACGAAGTACTTGTCCCACTCGCACGGCAGGTTGTCAGGGTGCCTCATCGAGAAATAGGCCACCTCATGCCCCATGCGCTCCAGCTCGGATCCGACGGTGAGGTAATAGGTCTCCGCGCCGCCCTTGCGGTAGTGGAATTTGTTTACGAGAAGGATCCTCATCGGCCTTCACCCCCGTAGACTGCAAGGGTCCGCCCGACGACGGAGTCCCAGTTGTAGGTTTTCTCGACATGCGCCTTGGCGGCAGCGCCGAGGGCGCCTGCGCGGCCAGCGTCCGCGAGCAGGCCTCGCAGCGCGGCCCGCAGGGAATCGGCACTCCCCTTCTCGAACGTCACGCCGTTGCCCGCGAGGACGTCCGCGCACTCGGAGATGTCGCTCGTCACGCAGCAGCACCCATAGGCCATGGCCTCCAGCAGGCTCATGGGCATGCCCTCAACGTCGGAGGGCAGCACGTAGGCATAGCAGTTGGAGTACAGCTCAGCCAAGGGCTCGCCGTTGACGAAACCGGTGAACACTATGCGGTTGTCGCCCTGAGCCGCAGCGCGCAGCTCCTTCTCGTACGCCAAGGTATCGGAGCTGCCGCCAGCGATGACCAGGCGCTTATTAGTTTCAAGGACCCTGAATGCCTCGATCAGCAGCTCAGGGCGCTTCTCGGGTACCAAACGCCCCAGATAGAGAAGGTAGGAGTCTTTCTCGAGATTCCACTTCTCCTTGATGACGCTCGCCGGAAGGGCCTCCTTGGCATCTACGCCATTGGGAATAAAGACCGCCTCGCGACCGTAGGTTTCCTTGAAATAGCGCCTGACGCCCTCTGAGAGCGCGATAAGACCGTCCGCCTTTGTCGCAGCGGCCTTCTCCCCCATCTTGATGTAGGTGCTGGCGAGCCTGCCCCACTTGGCGCGCTGCCAGTCCAGGCCGTGGATGGTGGCCACGGTTCGGATGCCCGCGCGCTTTGCCAGAGGCAGCGGCACGCAGGGGCCCTCGGCGTGGTAGTGAATCACGTCGGGCCTGTCCTTGATGGCAGCCAGGGTGGCGAAGTACGAGGAGCTCAGCGCGGCGAGCCCCTTCCTGTCGATCGTCCTCACGGGAACGACGCGCACGCCGTCGACCGTGCGCTCGCGGCCGTCCGCGGCGTCGCCGGTCATGACGTCCGCGCCCGAACGGTCGTAGCAGGGGACCTCGTGGCCGAGCGCCGCCATGCGGCGGGCTAGCTCGGTCACGACGACCTCCACGCCGCCCTCGCGGGAGCCGTATCTCTTATGTCCGATCATCGAGATGCGCATCTAGCACGCACCCTTGCCGGTGATGACCTCGATCACCGTGAGGACGACGATCTTGAGGTCCGTTATGGGTCCGCGCTTGGCGATGTACTCCAGGTCCCGGCGGACCATGCCGTCGAACCCGGTCGAATTGCGCTCCGTCACCTGCCACCAGC
>CAMQPJ010000006.1 GCA_947003675.1 uncultured Collinsella sp.
AGGTGGTTGATGGCGCGACGGCGAATATAGGGCTCGCAGATCTCGTTCATCTGGATAGCGCTCATCACGCGGCAGGGAACATCGTTGTGCTCGAAGGCATCCTGCAGGGCAAGCGCGTTCATAACGGTAGCGAGCATGCCCATGTAATCGGCCTGGGCGCGGTCCATACCACCGGCGGCGCCGGCCATGCCGCGGAAAATATTGCCGCCGCCGACAACGACGCCGACCTCATGACCAACGGCGAGCAGCTCCTTGACCTGCTTGGCAAGATGATCGGTAACCTTGGGGTCGATGCCGTAGTTGCCATCGCCCATCAGCGCTTCACCGGAGAGCTTCAGAAGCACGCGTTTATATCGGATGTCGGACAAAGCGATCCTCCTTTAATTAGACTCATAACATAATATCAAAGGCTTAACGGAGAGCCATGAAAAAGCAGGCTGTGAGTAAAACCCACAGCCTGCTCATTACCAGCTACAAGAGCTTATTTACTCGCCACGGACCAGACGGTCAAAGGCAACGACGGTAATGGTGTCGCCGAGCTCCTTGGAGACCTGCTCAGCGTACTTCTTGATGGTGAGAGAGCTGTCCTTGATGAACTCCTGCTCGGTGAGCACGGACTGCTTGTAGAACTTCTCCAGACGGCCAACAGCCATCTTCTCCTGGATAGCCTCGGGCTTGCCGGACTCGGCAGCCTGAGCCATGTAGATCTGCTTCTCGTGCTCGACGGTCTCAGCCGGAACCTGATCGCGGGTAGCGCAGATCGGGGCGACGGCGGCAACCTGAAGGGCAACGTCGTGAGCAAAGGTCTTAAAGGACTCAGCCTGAGCGGTCTCGGCCTTCTCGAAAGCGAACTCAACGAGAACGCCGATCTTACCACCCATGTGGATGTAAGAAGCGAGAGCGCCGTTCTCGGCCTTGCGGGCGGCGAAACGGGAGATCTTCATGTTCTCGCCCATGATGTGAATCATCTCGGTGAGCTCGGAGGAAACGGTCTCCTCGCCCATCGGCTTCTCGAGCAGAGCGTCGACGTCAGCAGGCTCGGTGGTAGCAACAACCTCAGCGACCTTGGAAGCAAAGCCAGTGAACTTGGCGTTGGAGCCGACGAAGTCGGTCTCGCAGGAGAGCTCGAGCAGAGCGCCGGTCTTGCCGTCCTCGGAGACGAACGCGGCGACAGCGCCCTCGTTGGTCTCACGGCCAGCCTTCTTGGCAGCCTTGGCGAGGCCGTTCTTGCGCAGAACGTCGACAGCGGCGTCCATGTCGCCGTCAGCCTCGACGAGAGCCTTCTTGCACTCCATCATCGGGGAGTCGGTCATCTCGCGGAGCTGCTTGACCATAGCGGCGGTAATCTGGGCCATTGTGGTTCCTTTCAAAGAGATGAAAAAGAATTAACTAAGACTGATTTACTCGGCCTTGGGCTCAGCGGCCATCTCGGCCTCGGAGACCTGCTCCTTGCCGGAGCCTGCGAGGCAGGCGTCAGCCATGAGCTCGCACATAAGGGTGACAGCGGAGATAGCGTCATCGTTGCAGGGAATGCCGTACTCGACCTCGTCGGGATCGGAGTTGGTGTCGATCAGAGCGACGACGGGGATGTTCAGGCGCTGGGCCTCCTTGATGGCGTTCTCCTCGCGCTTGGTGTCGATAACGAAGAGAGCCTGGGGCAGGCCCTTCATGTCGCGGGCGCCACCGAGGTTGGTCTGGAGCTTGGTGAGCTCCTTACCGAGCACAGCCTGCTCCTTCTTGGGAAGCACTGCCATGCGGCCGTCCTCGACCATGGCCTCGAGCTCCTCCATGCGGTTGATGCGGGAGCGGATGGTGACGAAGTTGGTCAGCATGCCGCCGAGCCAACGCTGGTTGATGTAAGGCATGTTGGCACGCTCAGCGGCGTTCTTGACGGCCTCCTGAGCCTGCTTCTTGGTACCGACGAACAGCACGTTGCCACCCTTGACGACGTTCTTGACGAAGGTGTAAGCCTGGTCGGCGTCGAGGATGGTCTGCTTGAGGTCGAGGATGTAGATGCCGTTGCGCTCACCGAAGATGAACGGCTTCATCTTGGGGTTCCAGCGACGGGTCTGGTGACCAAAGTGGCAGCCGGCCTCGAGCAGGGTGCGGATATTAATCTTGGTAGCCATGTTAAACCTCCTGTGGTTTGCCTCCGCGCGGGGTCATCCTCCAAAACCAACCCGGACATGTGCTACCAAAGCCCGGGCACCACGGTATGAAGTAGCCGCGCGTGCGTGATAAAAACCTGTTGCCGTGAAGCAACCTGATGAATGATAGCAGGATTACCTCTTCCTGCCAACCCGCAATCAAAACCACACACCTAAGCGCAACGCGAGCCGCCCAGCTTACTCGCCCCGGGGATGGGCTTGGGTCACGGCGCGCTTAAGCCGGTCGGGCGTAAGATGCGTGTAGATCTGCGTCGTGGACAGGCTCACATGTCCCAGCAGCTCTTGAACCGAGCGCAGGTCCGCGCCGCCCTCGAGCAAATCGGTCGCAAACGTGTGGCGCATCGCATGCGGGGCAATGTCGGCAGGGATGCCGGCGAGCGTCGCCAGCATATGGAACCGTCGTCTGAGCATAGCGGCACTCATGCGATTACCGCGCGCAGAAATAAACAGCGGATGGGGACCGTTTACGGGATCGCGACGCTTAGCCTGCGCGAGCAACTCCGGTCTCCCCTCCTCGACATAGGTGCGCGTCGCCTCGAGTGCGCGTCGATACAGAGGAACGATACGCTCCTTGCTCCCCTTGCCCCATAACCGCAGTGTACGCTCGGACCATGAGATGGATCCCACATTGAGCGCCGAAAGCTCCGAGATGCGGGCACCCGAGGCATAAAGCAGCTCGAGCATCGCCGCATCGCGCAGGCCCGCGGGCATCGAGGTATCAGGCGTCTTGAGCAGCGCCTCGACCTGCTGAGTCGTAAGGACACCGGGCAGGTCGCGCGGCAGCTTGGGCGACGCGATCGCCGAGACCGCATCACCCTCGACAATTCCCTCGGCAGCCATCCAACGATAGAGCGACCGAATAGCCGACAAATGTGCCGCAAGGGTGCGAGGCGCCACCTGCTCGCGCGAAAGCTCGGCCAAATACGCGCGGACGGTACGCACGTCGGCCACACGCGCATCGACACCTGTGCGCTCGCACCAGGCGGCAAAGCGCTCCAACCGCGATCCATAGGCAGTCACCGTATTGGGAGAGAGCCCCTCAACACGTGCGATGTAGGCGATAAACGAGTCGACGGTATCGTACAGGTCAAAGGCTATGACCGGTCGCCTCCAAACAAGTCGGAACGCGTGGCCAAGTAGGCATCGAGGGCCTCGAGGGCGCGATCCGCATAAGCCTGGTAGCGGTCGCGTTTACTGCGGCGCTTGCCGTCCTCGAGCGGCGGTACCAGGCCAAAATTGACATGCATGGGCTGGTAGCCTACGGTTGCCGGGTCGGTCGCATAGCCCACGAGCGCACCCAGGGCGCCCACGCGAGGAAGCTCCACAGGAGCCGCACCGATAGCCTCGGCATAGGTGTTAAGTGCAGCAAGCAGACCGGTCGCCACGGCCTCCATATAGCCTTCGGTGCCGGTGATCTGACCGGCGAGGCGCACACCCGTGCCAGGCACGGCAAAGGTGCCGTCAAGAACGTGCGGCGCATCGACAAAAGTATTGCGGTGCATGACGCCATAACGGAAGAACTCGGCATTCTCCAGACCGGGAACCATATGGAAGACACGCTTTTGTTCGCCAAAGGTCAGGTTGGTCTGGAAGCCCACCAGGTTGTAGGCGGTCTTCTCCTTGTTCTCGGCGCGCAGCTGAATCGCCGCCCAAGGGCGACGTCCGGTACGCGGGTCGGTGAGGCCGACGGGCTTCATGGCGCCAAAGCGGATAGCATCCTTACCGGTACGGGCGACTTCCTCGGCAGGCTGACAGGCCTGGAACAGGTCACCACCCTCAAAGTCCTTGAGCACCACGCGATCGGCGGTGGTGAGTGCCTCAATAAAGGCCTCGTACTCCTCCTTGTTGAGCGGAGCATTAAGATAGTCGCCGCTCCCCTGCTCCTCATAGCGCGACTGCGAAAACAGCACGTCCATATCGAGCGTGGAGGCATCGACGATTGGCGCGGCAGCGTCAAAGAACGCCAAGGCGTCGCCACCGACGAGCTTCATGACCTCTTCGCTCAATGCCGGAGAACACAGCGGGCCCGCGGCAATGACCACGTGGCCCTCGGGAATCTGCGTGACCTCGCCGTGCACGACCTCGATATTGGGTCGAGCGGCAACCTCGGCCTCGACAAGCTCGGAAAACTTGACGCGGTCGACCGCCAGGGCACCGCCGGCGGGAACGGCCGCACGATGGGCACAATCGAGCAAGACCGAGCCCATACGCTCAAGCTCGGCCTTTAACAAGCCCGCAGCAGAGTCCGGACGGGTTGACTTAAACGAATTTGAGCAGACGAGCTCGGCCAGGTGGTCGGTATGGTGGGCCGGAGAGCTCACCTGGGGGCGCATCTCGCACAGCTTTACGGCAAACCCGCGATCTGCCAGCTGGATCGCACATTCCGAACCCGCCAGACCGCCACCGATAACCGTCACCTGATCGAACTGCATCTGCAAACACCTTTCTAATTGACACGCTTTCCATTGTGACCGAAGGGCGTCTGGGCGTGAAGCGCAAACTTTGAGGGCGCATACCTTCCATCCATCATGCGCTCGATAAGTCCCTCGAGCTCGAGCGAGCCCAAGAGCTTGAGCACGCCGACAGCATCAAGCGAGACGAGCGAGGCAATATCGTCGACCTTTAGCGGCGAGGCGATAAGCGCGTGCATCACGGTCTGCTGTGTTGGGTCCAGATCGGCGATGCCAGGTGCATCGGGACGCGAGTAGCGCAGCGTGCCGTAGATGCGCGAGATGGCCATCTCGATTGATTCCTCGTCGATGATGCAGCAGGCTCCGTTAGCGATGAGATAGTTGGTCCCGCGCGACTCGGGCGAAAGGATGGAGCCCGGCACTGCAAGGAGCTCTCGTCCCAAATCCATAGCGGCCTCCGCCGTGGAGAACGTACCCGAGGGCATGCCCGCCTCGGAAACAAAGAGTGCCTGCGACAAGGCGGCGATTACACGATTGCGCCGCGGAAAGGCGAACTTACGCGGTCCCATACCCCACGGCGAAATGGACACGACCGCGCCACCCGTCTCGAGTGTGCGCGTTATGAGGCCGGCGCTCGAGCGCGGATAGACAACATCGGCGCCGGTCCCCAGTACCACGATGTGTTTGCCCCCGGCGTTGACCGCGGCCCAACCCGACGCCTGGTCGCAGCCGACCGCACCGCCCGAGACCACCGTCACCCCCGCCTCGACCGCCACCTTGGCCGCAAGTTCTGCCACGGCGAGACCATACGGCGATGCCTTGCGTGCACCGATGATGGAGAGCGCGGGCATCGAAAGCACCTCGGGGTTGCCGCGCACATAGAGCGTCTGGGGCACATCCGGGAGCTCCAAAACGGTCTCGGGAAACAACGCATCACCGGGATGCAGCTCGAAGGTCCCCTCGCCCATTATTGGTCCCTCCTTCCCTGGTACATCGCTGCCTCGAGCACGTGATCCTGCGTCACCCGTTCGCTTTCGGCAACATCGGCGATCGTGCGTGCGATGCGTACCAGGCGCACGATGCCGCGCCCCGTGAGATGTGTGCGCTTCGACAGGCCGAGCACACATTTCTCGGCAGCCTCATCAAGCCCAAAGGTCGAAACGACGCCGTCAATGGACCGCGACTCATCTTCCTCGGCCTCGGTGTCCGCATCGTCCATACGGGATTCACGCCAGGCGCGAAAGGCGCGCCCACGCACGACGTAATCGCGCAGCTCGGCCGATGACATACCCTCCGCGCCCTCAATGATCACCTGGGGATCGGGGCGGGTCACGTCGATCATCATGTCGATGCGATCAGCCAAAGGACCGCGCAACTTGCCCCGATAGCGCTCGACCATCGCCGCCGAGCAGCGACACGGCACTTCGCGATCGCCCAAAAACCCGCAGGGGCAGGGATTGCTCGCGGCCAGCAGCTGAAAGCGCGACGGGAACGTAAAGGCCCCGTCAACGCGCACGATCCTTACGTAACCGCGCTCGATGGGCTGACGCAGCGTCTGCAGCACGCCGGTGGGAAACTCGGCAAGCTCGTCCAAAAAGAGCACTCCGCCATGAGCTAGGCTAATTTCGCCCGGATGCACCGGACGTCCGCCGCCGATGAGTCCCGCGGTCGAAATGCTGTGATGCGGGCTGCGGAAGGGTCGATGTCCCGCAAGCAGTCCATCGATGTTCTCGCCCAAGACCGAATGGATGCACAGCGCCTCTTGCTGATCCTCGAGAGAAAGCTCGGGCAAGATACCCGTCATGCGCCGCGCAAGCATGGTCTTGCCCGAACCGGGCGAGCCGATCATGAGCAAGCCGAGCTCGCCGGCGGCCGCAAGCGCCATGCCACGTTTGGCGACCTCCTGCCCCAGCACGTCGGCATAATCGAGCTCGGGCTCAAAGGTAGCCTCGAGCACTTCAGAATCCAGGTAATGCCGTGCGGCATCCCCCATGCCATGGGCAAGCTGAGATAGGTGGTCGATAAAGCCGCAGTCAACGCCTGCAAGCGGCACATGCTGATCGGACCTACCAGCGATAAAGGAAAGCCCCATATCGCGCGCCAACAGCTGAAACGCCACCTCGCCCTTGACAGGTAGCACCGTGCCGTCCAGACCAAGCTCTCCTGCGATAAGGCAACGATCGAGGTTGTCACGGGGAATCTGCCCATCGGCCGCCAGAACCGCGATGGCAATCGGCAGGTCAAAACCGCTGCCGGTTTTACGGATATCGCCGGGTGCCAGGTTGACGGTAATGCCAGAGCGCGGAATCTCGAAGCCGGCCGAGCGCATGGCGCACCGGATACGCCCGCGCGACTCCATCACCTCCATACTCGGAATGCCGAGCATCTGGATGCCCGGAACGCCACCGGCAAGCGAGACCTCGACGGTGACGGGAATTGCCTCGACGCCGCGGATACAGGCCGCGTGTACGGCAAACGTCTCGAACGCCATCACGACACCTGCCAATCGAACGCATTGTACTGGTGCTCAATCTCGGCGATATGCCCGCCGCGGATGGTGACGCCCACGGCATCGAAGCGAATCGACCTGAGAGGATAGTGCTCCATGAGATAGCAACTTGCGATACGGCGATACCGACGCTGCTTTTGGGCGTCCACGGCCTCCTCGGGAAAGACCCGCGTGGTGCAATCCAGGGCGACGCGTCTTGTCTTTACCTCGGCCATCACCACGACATCGTCGAGCTCGTCAAGCAGCACCAGATCGGCTTCGCCCTCAATGCAACGATAGCCCTGCTCCAACAAGGTGTATCCACGCTCGTTGAAGTAATCGATGGTGATCAGCTCGCCCAGCATGCCGAGCTCGCGGGGACTGAGTCCCTTGATAAACTCGGGCGTGATCGCCCCGCAGTCGAGCTCGCCGTCTTCCCAGCGCTCCTTGAGTTGCTGCGTCTTGCTCTTTTTGCTTGCGGCACACATGGGGTCTCCTTTCCCGCACACTGCATTGCCCCGATAATGAGGGCACCTTTCATGCGGGTAAGTACCGGAAGCAAACCAAAAGCTGACCAAATGCCGACAAAAAACGGGCCGTACGCAACAATCACGTTGCACACGGCCCGCTACCAGCAGGTTTATAAAACGCCAGAGGTCCCTGTCTCCACAATTGACCTAGAAAAGGCGCTCAGTCTGCAGAAAGTTTCCGCAAAAGCTCACACGATGCAGCGGACAAAGTCCATGTTTGCGAATCGCCTCGATGTGCTCGGGGCTTGCGTAGCCCTTCGACTCGGCAAAATGATACTCGGGGTACTCGGCGTCGTACTCGACCATCATCTCGTCACGCGTGACCTTTGCCATGATGGACGCCGCGGCGATACAGGCGATTTTGGCATCGCCCTTCACCACGTCGCGCTCGTTGGGAACGGCGCCCAGGGGGTTACCGTCCATAAGCACACAATCGGGTTCGAGCCCCGTATCGGCCACGGCGCCCGCGACGGCAGCGCGGATGGCGCGGGCCATGCCCATGTCATCGATATCCGCAGGCGGGATATGGCAAAAACCAATCGCCGTCGCGACCTCGACAATCTTCACCGAGAGCAGCTCGCGGCGCGCCGGCGTGAGCTTTTTGGAATCGTTGATGCCCCAGACGCGCGGCTCCATAGGAAGACAGACGGCGCATACCGTCAAAGGACCGGCCACCGATCCGCGACCCACCTCGTCGACACCCACGACCACGCCATCCCCACCGAGCTCATGCATCAGCTCGTACATACCGTTGACGCGCTCGCGCTCGGCAAGTTCCTTGGCATGGCGCTTAAGAGCACGCTCGCAAGCCTTGATCACTTGCTGGCGCGGATCCTCACGATAATGCTCCACGAGGGCGGGAATCTCCTCAAACGTGGCGCTCGCCAGCTCGCCGGCAACCTGCGATGCCGAAACCGAGCTCGTCATGTTGGCCATATCGGGGCCTCCTTGCATGCAAATCAGATAAAAAGAAGGGCCACCCGAAGGTGACCCTTTTGTCCAAACGAGTGGACAGACGCTGCGATCTTCTTAGCGCTTCTCGGGGATGCGAGCAGCCTTGCCCACCTTGTCGCGGAGGTAGTACAGCTTGGCGCGACGGACGCGACCATGACGGACGACCTCGAGCTTGGCGATCTTGGGGCTGTGAAGCGGGAAGGTACGCTCAACACCGACACCGAAGGAAATCTTGCGGACGGTGAAGGTCTCACGGGCACCGGCGCCGGCCATGCGGATGACGTCACCCTGGAAAACCTGGATGCGCTCGCGGTCGCCTTCCTTAATGCGGTAGTGAACCTTGACGTTGTCGGCAACGCGGACCTGCGGGATGTCCTCGCGGATCTGCTGACGCTCGATTGCGCGGATGTAATCCATGTGCAATTCCTTACTCTTCTAGAGGTGCCGTACCACCTTGGCCGGCACGTAGTTGAACAAACGTATTCGAGTATACACGCGCGGGTTTCTGCTGCAAGAACAATTTTTTATGCAGACAAAAAGACAAAACCCGCACATGACAACCGCCCGCCTCACGAATGAGACGGGCGGCATGAAGGGGGCCACGCTAGGCGTCTATACCCAAAAGGTTAGGCGGAACGCTTGGCCTCGAGCTTGGCCTGAGCGGCAGCCAGGCGCGCGAGGGGTACGCGATAGGGCGAGCAGGACACATAGTCCACGTCGGCCACGTTGAACAGGTCCTTGATGGACTTGGGGTCGCCGCCGTGCTCACCGCACACGCCAAAGTGCATGTCGGGGTTGGTGGCGCGACCTTTCTCGACGGCCATACGCACGAGCTCCAGCACCGCCGAGTCGATGGTCTCGAAGGGGTTATCCTTCAAGATCTTCTTGTGCATGTACAGCGGAATGAACTTGGCCTCGGCGTCGTCACGCGAGAAACCGAACGTCGTCTGCGTGAGGTCGTTGGTGCCAAAGCAGAAGAAATCTGCGTGAAGGGCGATCTCGTCGGCGACCATGCAGGCACGAGGAAGCTCGAGCATCGTGCCCACGGGAATGTTGAGCTCGACGCCCTCCTCGGCGGAAACCTCGGCGATCACGCGCTCGATGACCTCGCGAGTCTGAACGTGCTCGGCCGTAATGGAAACGAGCGGGACCATAATCTCGGGACGCGGGTCGACGCCTTCCTTGATAAGGCGGGCGGCAGCCGTTGCCACGGCACGGACCTGCATGAGCGGCAGGTCACCGAAGACGACGGACAGACGCACGCCGCGCAGGCCGAGCATCGGGTTGGACTCGACCATGCCGTCGATGCGACGCAGGCGGGCACGCAGGGCGGCGAGCTCTTCCTCGCTGGCGCCGGCGGCCTCCTTCTTGGTGATGGCGACCTCGAGCTCGCGAGGATTATCCAGGAACTCATGAAGCGGCGGATCGAGTAGGCGAACAACCACATCGCGACCAGACATGGTCTTGAACATCGCCAAGAAATCCTCGGTCTGGACTTTGAGCAGATCGGCCAGGGCCTGCTGCTTCACGGCCTCGTCGTCGGACAGAATGAAGCTCTGGATAATGTTCTTGCGATCGCCCAGGAACATATGCTCGGTGCGGCACAGACCGATGGCCTCGGCGCCAAACTCGAGCGCGAGCTCGGCATCCTCGGGGTTGTCGGCGTTGACGCGCACGTGGTTGGCGTGACCGTCGGTCTCGTCCAGACGGATCTCGTCGGCCCAGGACAGGATGGTGTCCAGGTCGCCGGTGAGCTCAGCGGAGACCAAATCGACAGCGCCATCGACGACGATACCCTGAGTGCCGTCGATGGAGATGATGTCGCCCTCGTGCAGCACGCGATCGCTGCCCTCGATACGCACGACCTTCTCGGCCGCATCGATGTGGAAACGCTCGACACCGCAGACGCAGGGTGTACCCATACCGCGGGCGATAACGGCGGCATGGCTCGTCTTGCCACCGTGACTCGTCAAGATACCCTCGGCGGCGACCATACCCTTCAGGTCGTCGGGGTTGGTCTCCCAGCGGACCAGAATGACCTTATGGCCCTGGGCAGAACGCGCGACGGCGTCATCGCTCGAGAACACGACCCCGCCCACGGCGGCACCGGGACTGGCGTTAAGGCCGCATGCGAGCGCCTCGTACTTCTTGGAGGAGTCGAACTGCGGGTGCAGGAGCTGGTCGAGCTGCGCGGGGTCGATGCGGCTCACGGCCTCCTCACGCGTGATGAGGCCCTCCTCGACCATCTCGATAGCGATGCGCAGAGCGGCGGTTGCGGTACGCTTGCCCACGCGGGTCTGAAGCATCCAGAGCTTACCCTGCTCGATGGTGAACTCGATGTCGCACATGTCGCGGTAGTGATCCTCAAGCGTCAGGAATACACGCTCAAGCTCCTCACCTGCGGACTCGAGGCCCGGAGTGGTCTTGAGGTCGGCGATGGGCTCGGTGTTGCGGATGCCGGCGACGACGTCCTCGCCCTGGGCGTTGACCAGAAAGTCGCCGTAGAACTCCTTGGTGCCGTCTGCCGGGTTGCGCGTAAAGGCGACACCGGTCGCCGAGGTCTCGCCCTTATTGCCAAAGGCCATGGCCTGGACGTTGACGGCGGTGCCAAGGTCATCGGAAATGCCGTGCTGCTTGCGGTAGATGCAGGCGCGCTCGTTCATCCAGCTGCCAAAGACGGCTTGGATAGCAAGGCGCAGCTGAAGCTCCGGATCGTGCGGGAAGACGGGCTTGCCGTCGGCGACTTCGAGCTCGGGATACAGGGCGGCCTCGACGTTGTCGGAGAAAATGCACTTGAAGGTCTCGACGAGCTCCTGCAGGTCCTCGGCCGAAAGCTCGGAGTCGACGCGAACGCCGGCGACCAGGCGGGCCTGGGTCAGGGCATTCTCAAACAAGTCGGCATCGACACCCATGACGACGTTGGAGAACATCTGGATAAAGCGACGATAGCTGTCCCAGGCAAAGCGCGGGTTCTGCGTCTGGGCGATAAGGCCCTGAACGGACTCGTCGTTGAGGCCCAGGTTGAGAACCGTATCCATCATGCCGGGCATGGAGAACGGAGCGCCCGAGCGCACCGACACGAGCAGCGGGTCACGGGCGTCGCCGAGCTTCTTGCCGCAGCGGGCCTCGAGGTCGGCCTCGGCGGCAACGATCTGGTCGAGCGCGCCTTCGGGCCAGACGTTGCCGGCACCAGAGTACTCGACGCAGGTCTGGCAGGTAATGGTAAAGCCACCGGGAACCGGCAGGCCGATACGGCTCATCTCGGCAAGGTTAGCGCCTTTGCCGCCAAGCACGAAGTTCATGGACTTGTCGCCCTCAGTGACACAGGTGCCCTGGGCATCGGTTCCAAAACGGTAAACCCTCTTGCAATCGCTCACGATACTTCCCCTTCCATGCGCTCTCGCGCACGACCGTGGTGACGAATCGGCCCGCCGGATGCGGGCCGTGAGGGAACTATACGGCGGGTTTTGAATGGGCTTGAGCAGAGGATACGCGGTTTGGTAAACGTGCTAAAACTAGCGGTAAACGGTAGGTAAAGGTGGTTACCTTATGAAGATACCACTACAGTCTAATTGCATGTCAAAAGCGGTAGAAACTGATAAAGCGCTTTATCAATTTCAGGTAATTTTAGCTAACCCAATAAGCTAGTTTTGTTGGGCGCGGCGGGCGGCACGGCGGGCTCTCGCCTCTTGAATCTCTTCGAGGTGAGCGATGATCTCGGAGGCACTCTCCTCGATCGCCTTGCCGTCGGTGCGCACCACAAAGCAACCCAGACGCTTCATGAGGGCACGAGCTTCCTCGAGCTCGCTGCGTACACTCTCGGGCTCGGCATAGGAGCCGGCAACGGCACGGGCATAGTCGTCGCCCAGGCGGCTATCGCGAATCTCGGCAATCACATCGACGGTCGAAATCAGACCGAAGAGACGCATCGGATCGACCTCGTAAATCGACTTGGGCGGCTCCATACCGTGCGCCAACGGAACGTTGGCGACCTTGTAGCCCTGATAGGCCAAATACATCGACAACGGCGTCTTGGACGTGCGGGATACGCCCAGCAGCACGATATCGGCAGCCGACAGATCGTCGCAACCGCGTCCGTCATCGTGCTCGACAAAGTACTCCATGGCCTCGATGCGGTGGAAATACCGGTCATCGGTCTTATGGATCACACCCGCCACTCCTTTTGGCGGCACGCCAATAAGCGACGACAGCACCGCAAGCGTCGGGCCAATCAGGTCGACCGAGCGAATGTGCAGCATACCCAAGTAGTCGAGCACGCGAGCACGGAGCGCCGGATCGACAATAGTGTGGAACACGGCGATATCACGATGGTCGGCATCGACACGCGGTCCCACAAACAACTTGACCTGCTCCACCGAGGTCACCTTAGGCAGACGAAAGAGACGAAAAGCCCCTTCATCAAATTGCCCGGACGCCGCAAGCACCACCTCACAAGCGGTATCACCGAGCGAGTCGGAGATAACGATAACGGTGGGACGAGCGGTGACCGGGCAATCCATGCGGGGCTCCTTTTGCGCTTATGCGCAGGCTAGCTTACTTTTTGCGAGCAAGCTCACCGATGTTGGCGATGCCGGAGAAAACGGCCTCGAAGCGGTTGAGCAGCTTAAGGCGATTATCGCGGAGCTGCTCGTCCTTGTCCATGACCATAACCTCGTCGAAGAAACGGTCGATGGGCGCGCGTAGGGCGGCGAGGGCGGCAAACGCGGAAGGATAATCCTCGGCGGTGAGAGCGGCATCGACGGCGGTCTGAGCGGCCTCGGAGGCGTCGGCAAGCGCAAGCTCGACCTCGCCCATCAGGGCGCGATCGTACTCCGCGCCCAGCTCGGGCTTGGAGATGTGCGCCGCGCGGGCGTAGGCGGTTGCCAGGTTGTCGAAGGTCTCGGCGTCGTTCTTGCGGGCCTCATCGAGGGCGGCGCAGCGGGCGAAGAAGACCGACGGGGCAATGATGTGCACCGCGGAAACGGCGGCAACGGTGTCGGCCGGGATCTTCTCGTCGCGGGCCATGCTCACCAGACGGCCGTGGAAGAAGTCGCGAACCTGCTGGGCGACCTCGGCGGCGTCGAACTCAATGCCCTGCTCGCTATAGAGCTCAAGCGCAAAGTCGATGAGCGACGTGGGGTCGATCGGCAGACGGTCGCGCAGGATGTTGATGATGCCGATGGCGGCACGACGCAGCGCGTACGGGTCGGAAGAGCCGGTCGGGGGCTCGCCGATGGCAAAGATGCCGGCAATGGTATCGAGCTTGTCGGCGCAGGCCACGATGCAGCCAGCGGTGCCCTCGGGCAGCTCGTCGCCAGCAAAGCGGGGACGATAGTGATCGCGGATAGCATGAGCGACCTCGTCGTTCTCCCCCATCGCGCTGGCGTAGTAACCGCCCATCACGCCCTGCTGGCTCGTGAACTCGACGACGGCGTTGGACACCAGGTCGGCCTTGCACAGGTGAGCGGCGCGGCCGGCGTCGGCGGCCAGGTGGGCACCCAGGTGAGCCTCACGGGCAATAGCGAGCGCGAGCTGCTCAATACGCTCGGACTTGGCGAGCACGCTGCCGAGCTTCTCCTGGAAGGCGACCTTGGCCAGACGCTCACGGAACTCGTCGAGGGAGATCTTCAGATCCTCCTCGTAGAAGAACTTGGCGTCGTCCAGGCGGGCGCGCACGACACGCTCGTTGCCGTCGATCACACGCTCGGCATTCTCGGGCTTGCTGTTGGAGACGATCACGAACTCACGCGTCAGCTTGCCCTCGCCGTCATAAATCGGGAAGTAGCGCTGGTTGGTGAGCATAGACTCGCAGATGATCTCGTGCGGGACCTTGAGGAACTCCTCGTCGAAGGTACCGACAAGCACCGTCGGCCACTCGCAGAGGTTGATGACCTCCTCAAAGACCTTCTTGGGCGTATCGACGTGACAGCCGGGGCGCGCAGCCTCGACCTCGGCGATGCCGGCAAGGATGGCCTCGCGACGGCGCTCGGCAGAAAGCACGCCGGCATCCTCGAGCACCTGCTCGTAGACGGCAGGGCTAGCGACCACATGGTCACCGGGGCCAAGCACGCGATGACCACGCGTGGTGTTGCCACTCGTCACGTCGGCAAACGAAACGGGCACGACGTCCTCACCCAAAAGGCAGCAGATCCAGCGGACCGGACGCACGAACGTGGCGTGCTCGTGGCCCCAGCGCTGAGAGCGGTAGTTGGGCCACTGCAGGCCGGCGATGGTCTTCTCGCACAGGGCCGTCAGAATCGGGGTGGCCGGGGCGGAAGGAATGTTCTTCTCGGCAAATACGTACTCACGGCCGTCGGTGTCCTCGCGACGGACCAGATCCTCGGCAGCTACACCGCACTTGCGTGCGAAGCCCTGGGCGGCCTTGGTGGCGTTACCGTCGGCATCGAAGGCGATGTTGGCCGCGGGGCCGCGCTTGACCTCGTGAACCTCATCGGTCGCGGTGGCGACGTCGGCAACGAGCGCAGCCAGGCGGCGCGGGCTCGAGATCACGCGGACCTCGCCGTGGGCCAGACCTGCCTCGTCGAGACCCTTGGCGATCATGGTGCCAAACTGCTTGACGGCATTGTTCAGCGGTGCAGAGGGCATTTCCTCCGTACCGATCTCAAACAGGAAATCCTTAGCGTCTGCCATGGCTTACGCCACCTCGCCTTCCTGATCGGCATTCTCGTTGATTCCGGCGACCTCGGCCATATAGGCCTCGCAGCACGCCTTGGCGACGGCGCGGACGCGCAGGATGTAGTTGGCGCGCTCGACTGCGGACAGCGCACCGCGGGCATCAAGCAGGTTGAAGGCATGGCTGCACTTCATGACGCAGTCATATGCCGGCAGCGGCAGCTTGCGCTCCAGGCAGGAGTGGCACTCGGCCTCGTAGTCGTCAAACTTCTGACGCATCATCTCGACGTTGGCCACCTCAAAGTTATAAGCGCTGAACTCGCGCTCGTTTTCCAGGAACACATCGCCGTAGGTCATGGGCGTGCCGTCGGGCAGGTAGCTCCACACCAGGTCGTAGACCGAGTTGACGCCCTGGGCGTACATGGCGATACGCTCCAGGCCATAGGTGATCTCGACGGGCACGGGGTCGACCTCGATGCCGCCCACCTGCTGGAAGTACGTAAACTGCGTGACCTCCATGCCGTTGAGCCAGACCTCCCAGCCAAGGCCCCAGGCGCCGAGCGTCGGGCTCTCCCAGTCGTCCTCGACAAAGCGGACGTCATGGTCGTTGGGGTCCAGGCCAATGGCGGCCAGCGAACCCAGGTAGAGCTCCTGGGCGTTGACCGGCGAGGGCTTGATGAGCACCTGGAACTGATAGTAGTGCTGCATGCGGTTGGGGTTCTCGCCGTAGCGGCCGTCGGCAGGACGGCGGCAGGGCTGCGCATAGCAGGTGCGCCACTCGGCGGGACCGAGCGAGCGCAGCGTGGTCGCGGTATGGAAGGTACCGGCACCGACCTCGGAGTCATAGGGCTGCATGATGACGCAGCCCCGCTCGCCCCAGTACTGCTGGAGGCGCAGGATGATGTCTTGGAAGGAAAGCGATGAAGCGTTCATGCCTCTAATATCCCCTCGTCGAAACGATTACACGGTTAGGTACTGTACTATAGCGGTTTTTAATCGATAGCGCCGATACGGTTGAGCGGCCAGTAGCGCACAAGCGCCACGGCAATCAAGTCGGAGCGGTCGACCGGGCCAAAGTAGCGGGAGTCAGCAGAGTTCTCACGGTTGTCACCCATCACCCACACACAGTCGTCAGGGACGGTGTAGGGATAGCTCACCTGAGCGCCGGGGGCTTGGACCGAAAGCGGCCAGCTCATGCCAGTCGTATAGTCCTCGTCGAGCGCCTGGCCATCGACGACGACCTTGCCGTCCTGCAGGTCGACCGTCTGGCCGGCCGTGGCGATGACGCGCTTTACCAGCACGTCATGCTCGGACGTGGCATCGGGATTGTGGAACACCACGATATCGCCTTGCTTGACGGGCTGTCCGAGTTCGAGCGTCACCTTTTGCGCCAGGATCTGGTCGCCAATCTCGATCGTGGACTCCATGGAACCGGTGGGTACCACAAAGGGTTCGACCACAAACGAGCGAATCAAGAAAGTGGCGACCAGTGCGATCGCAACGATTACGATCCACTCAAAGGCGCCCCTCAGGGCAGAATGCTGCGATGGGACCATTCTCACTCCTCGCTCTGCGAATACGAAGCGTCCAGGATCTCCTGCGCGTACGCGCGCTCCTCGGGCGTAAGGCGTGCCGTCTCGATAAGATCGGGACGCCAACGACAGGTACGCTCGATGGCGTTTTTGCGACGCCAGGCATCGACCTTGGCGTGGTCGCCGCTTACGAGTACTGGAGGCACGCCCTCGCCATTAAACTCGGCGGGGCGGGTATACTGCGCGTACTCGAGCAGGCCACCGTCCTCGGCGGTCGAGAAGGACTCGTCGACATTGCTCATCTCGTCGCCCAAAGCTCCGGGAATGAGCCGTACGACGGCATCGGCCACGACCATAGCGGGCAGCTCGCCGCCCGTGAGCACGTAGTCGCCAATCGACAGACGCTCGTCGGCATACGCATAGGCACGCTCGTCGACACCCTCGTAGCGACTGCACACAAACAGCAGGCGCTCACTTTTGAGCAGGCGCTCGGCCACATGCTGCGTAAAGGGCTCGCCGCAGGGGGTGAAGAACACCACGGTGGGCTTGGGACCCTCGGAGCTGATGGCCTCGATTGCCTCGGCAATGGGCTCGACCTTCATGAGCATGCCCTGCCCGCCGCCATACGGCTCGTCATCGACGGTACGATGGCGGTCGTGCGTCCAGTCGCGCAGGTTATACGCCTTAAAATCAAAAAGGCCGGCCTTACGGGCGCGGCCCAAAATCGACGTGGACATGACGGGCTCAAACATCTCGGGAAAGACCGAAAGGGTCTCAATCAGCATGCTGTCCTCCCTACTTGTCCATATCGATCAAGCCGTCCATAACGTGGACGGAAATTGTTCCTGTGTCGGGAAGATCGAGCACAACCTGCTCGATCACGGGAATCAGCACCTCGCCGTACCGATCGCCCTCGACAACCCAAACATCGTTGGCGGGCGTCGACATGATCTCGACAATCGTGCCGAGCGACCCAAAGCGCTCGTCGACCACCTCGCGACCCATGAGGTCGGTATAGGCGGCGTCGAGCGAATCGAGCTCAAAGTCGTCACGATTGGCCAGCACATAGCATCCGGTGATGCCCTCGGCGGCCGTCAAGTCATCTATGCCCTCAAACAAGACCAGATCGCCATCGCCCGTATCGGTGACGGATACGACCGTGCAAAAACGGTCGCGCTTGAGCGCCGGCGGCGTCAAGGCGACACGCATACCCGGCTCCAATACAGAAGGAAGCCCCCGCAGCGGCTGCGCGAGGACCTCCCCCTTCCTTCCGTGCGGCTTGACCACACGGGCGATGTTTTTGCACTGGGACCTCAAGGTCCTAGCCCAGAACCTCTACCTCGACAGCAGTGTCGAGGCGAGCGGCCAGTGCACGGGCGAGCGTGCGAATGGCCTTGATGGTACGGCCACGACGGCCGATGACCTTAGCGACGTCATCCTCGGCGACCGAAACCTCAATCGTAGAGGCGTCGTCACCATCGATGACCTCAAGGCTCACGGAATCCGGGTCGTCGACGATCTGAACAACGAGATATTCGACGAGATCGGCGATGCGATCTGAGAGCATTGCCTCACCCTCGAGCTGTGCAGCGTCAACCTCAGGCACGATTTACTCCTCGGCGCCCTCAGCGGCCTCAGCGGCAGCCTTAGCGGCCTCGGCCTCTTTGGCGAGCTGCTTCTTGGACTTCTTGACGACGGTCTCGGTCTTCTCGCCCTCGTTGGCGGCCTTGACCAGAGCGGCGACGGCGTCGGTGAGCTGAGCGCCCTTGGACTGCCAGTCAGCAATCTTCTCGAGGTCGAGGTTAATGGTCTTGGGGGCGGTCATCGGATTGTAGCGGCCAACCTCCTCGATGATACGACCGTCACGCGGGGCGCGGGAATCGGCGACGACGACACGGTAGTACGGACGCTTCTTAGCGCCGTGACGAGCAAGGCGAATCTTGACTGCCAAAGGAAACTCCTCCAACCAAGCAGCTTTAGGCTGCAACTACAAACAAACAGTTGAACATAATACGCCATCGACGCGGGCAGGTGAAGTCCGTGAGACCAACTTCTTCGGTGTAGTCGAGGGCAAATCCATATCTTAGACAAGAATTCGCGATTTGCAAGCACATACACGCACCCCACATGAGCTGCGCAGTATACTCATGACATGGAAAGACGCGAACATACATACGGTTATGAGGATGCTGCGGGCGTCACGCCGCCGCCCTGGACGGGTCCGGCGGTGGGCCTGATGGACCTCGATGCATTTTTTGCGAGCGTGGAGATGCTCGATCATCCCGAATGGCGCGGAAAGCCGCTCATCGTGGGCGGAGACGCCGAGTCGCGCGGCGTCGTGTCCACGTGTTCGTACGAGGCACGTCGCTTTGGCGTGCATTCTGCCATGGCCTCGGCCGAGGCGCGGCGCCTGTGCCCGCAGGCCATTTGGACGCACGGACACTTTGATCGCTACCGTGAAGTGAGCGCGCAGGTCATGGCGATTCTCGCCGACGAGACCCCCCGCGTTGAACGCGTATCCATCGACGAGGCCTTTATCGATATCACACCGGGCCGGTTTGCGCCCGAAGATCCGCTACTGGTAGCGCGGCGCATAAGCGACCGCGTTGCGGCGCTGGGGGTGACGTGCTCCATCGGCGTTGGGTGCAACAAGACCGTGGCCAAAATAGCAAGCGAGCGTGACAAGCCGTTTGGTCTGACCATTGTGCGCCCCGGTACGGAACAGCGGTTTTTGGCCGCGCTGCCCGTGTCCGCCATGAGCGGAATCGGGCGTTCTGCCGAGGAGCGATTGCGCCGCATGCGCATCTATACACTCGGCGAGCTTTCACGCGCGCCAGAGTCCACCCTGGCTGCAATCTTTGGCGTGAATGGCGAGCGCATGCGTCAACGTGCTTTGGGGCTCGAAGTATCCGAGGTCACCAGTCTGGATGAAGAACGTGAAGTTAAATCGGTGAGCAATGAGCGCACCTTTGCGAAGGATTTGACTGAGCGTGGGGATATTGAGGCGGCGATTGCGCTGTTGGGAGAGTCAGTGGGACGCCGTCTGCGCCGTCAGGGGCTGACGGG
>CAMQPJ010000007.1 GCA_947003675.1 uncultured Collinsella sp.
ACTTTGGGATGCGTGGCGCCTTGGGGTGGGGCGGTGCCTTGGGATGAGAGGCTTACTTACTTAGTTGAAGAGGGGCTTTATGGCTGAGAGGTAGTCTTTGGCTACGTCCTCTTTTGGGGCTTGGAAGTTGTGCCAGGCCCACCATTGGACCATTCCTACGAAGCTTGAGGCTATGTGGTGTAGTAGGAAGCTGCGGTCCATGGTGGCGGCGGGGCCGTTTGGGTCGGTGGGGACGGTTTCGGCTGCTCGTGACATGATGGTCTTGCGTAGGCTGTCGGCGAAGACGCGTGAGCCGGCGCCGGCTACGAGGGCTCGAACGCCCTGGCGACGCTCCCAGAGGTTGTTGAGAATGTGCTCGACCTGCACGAGTGGGTCGTCGAGTGGTGTGCCATCGTCGTCGAGGGCGTGGGTGCAGATGTCGCTCACGAGCTCGGACAGTAGGTCGTCTTTGCTCTTAAAGAGACCGTAGAATGTCGCGCGGCCTACGTGAGCGCGTGCGATGATGTCGCCGACGGTGATCTTGCCGTAGTCTTCTTCGCACAGCAATTCGGAGAACGCCGCAACGATGGCAGCGCGGCTTTTTGCCTTGCGGGCATCCATGGCTATGCGTCCGCGTGAACGAGCAGGCAGCGGAGCGTACCGGAGCAACCCTCGTAGGGGCGCTTGCCGGCGCCGTAGCCGACGGCTTCGATGCGGTAGCGTGAGGGCAGTTGGTCGGACGTACGCAGTGCGGTGACGATGGCGGCGCCCGTGGGCGTCACGAGCTCGCCGGCGACCGGTGCAGGCGTGAGGGCGATATTGCCCGCCTGGCACAGGTTGACGACAGCGGGGACGGGAATGGGCATGAGACCGTGGGCGCAGCGGATGGTTCCGTGGCCCTCGGAGAGCGACTCGACCACGATGTCCTCAATACCCAGGTCGTCGAGGCAGATGGCGACAGAGCAGACGTCGACGATGGAGTCGACGGCGCCCACCTCGTGAAACATGACGGTGTCGGGCGTTTTGCCGTGAGCCTTGGCCTCGGCAGCACCGAGTACGGAAAAAGTGGCGAGGGCACGACGCTTGGCGCCATCGCTTAGCTGCGAGCCGTCGATGATGGCGGTGACGTCCGCCAAAGAACGGTGGTGATGGTGGTGGGCGTGATGGTGGCCCTCGTGGCCGTGACCGTGGCCCTCATGGTCATGCTCGTGGCAGTGCTCGTGCTCGTCATGGTCATGATGGTGGTGCTCATGCTCATGCTCATGCATATGCTCGACAGCTGCTTCGTTGCCGTAGAGCCAGGCCATATCGTGATCGTGGTTCTCGAGCTCCTCTGCCAGCTGAACGTCGAAATCGCAGGCGTCGATGCCATGCTTGTTTGCGCGCGTAACGGCGATCGTAAAGCCGTCGACCGGCAGCGTGGCGAGCTGTTCGCGCAGGCGCTCCTCGCTGGCGCCCAGGTCGAGCAGGGCCGCGACGGTCATGTCGCCGCTGATGCCCGAGGTGCCGTCGATGATAAGCGTGTGCTGATGGTTGGACATGAAATGCTCCTTAGCGGGCGCAGGACGCGCCGGCGCTCAGATGATTGATAAGACTTGCTTGGTAGGCGGCACCAAAGCCGTTGTCGATATTGACGACCGAAACGCCGCTGGCGCAGGAGTTGAGCATGGCGAGCAGCGCGGCTACGCCACCAAAGTTCGCGCCGTAGCCCACGCTGGTGGGAACGGCGATGACCGGACAGCTCACCAGACCGCCGACGACGCTCGCCAGAGCGCCCTCCATGCCGGCGATGGCGATGACCACCTGTGCCTGGGCAAGTTCCTCGGCATGTGCGAGCAGGCGGTGCAGGCCGGCGACACCCACGTCGTAGAGGCGGTCGACCTCGTTGCCATAGAACTCGGCCGTCAATGCGGCTTCCTCGGCGACGGGCAGGTCGCTCGTGCCGGCGCAGGCGACGACGATGCGTCCGTTGCCGGTAGGGGAGGGCTTGTCTCCCACGAGGGCGAGCTGTGCGTCCGGGACATATCCCAGGTCGATGCCGTTGTCGAGGAGCTCCGAGGTGTGGTCTGCCTTTTCGGCATCCAGGCGCGTGACCAGGATGCGCTCCTGACCGGCATCGCGCAGTGCTTTGATAATGGCGGCAATCTGCTCGGCGGTTTTACCGGCACCGTAGACAACCTCGCCGGCTCCCTGGCGCACCCCGCGCGAAAGATCGAGCTGCGCAAAACCCAGATCGGCGGTTGGCGCCGTCTGGATGCGCGTGAGGGCGTCTGCCGGGGCGACTGCTCCGCCGGCAACATCGCTCAGCAACTGCTCAAGATCTCGCTTATCCATATATGTTCCCTTCGACGGCGCAAAGTCTAGCACTCAAAGGGTATGTTTCCGAACACTAAGACAAAATTGTTCGGAAACTATAGGACAGACTGATTCAATTGTTAGACGGATCGGCTAGTCGCGCAGGATGATGTCCATGGCGAGCATCAGGTTGCGCTCGTCGATGGCAAACGGGGCGGCCTCGCGCGTCTTGGGCTTGGCGCAAAACGCGATGCCCGTGCCCGCGGCCTGAATCATGGGGATGTCGTTGGCGCCGTCGCCGATCGCGACGGTGTGGGCCATGTCGACACCGCACTCAACCGCCCAATCCAGCAGCTGGATGAGCTTGGACTCCTTGGTCACGATGTCTGCCGCCAGCTTACCGGTGAGCTTGCCGTCCACGACCTCCAGGCGGTTAGCGAGGCAAAAGTCGATGCCCGCGGCGGCCACGATCTTGTCGGCGACCTCGTGAAAGCCGCCGCTTACCACGCCGACCTTCCAGCCCTTGCTGTGTGCCGAGCGCACAAGCTCCAGCGCGCCGGGGGTAAACGTCACGCGCTCAAAGGTGCGCTCGAATACGCTCTCATCCAAGCCGGCAAGCAGCCCCACGCGTTCCTCGAGCGCCTGCTTAAAGTCGAGCTCGCCGCGCATGGCGCGCTCGGTGATCTGCGCTACCTGCTCGCCCACGCCGGCCTCCTCGCCCAACAGGTCGATGACCTCCTGGTTGATGAGCGTGGAGTCGATATCCATAACGATGAGGCGTGCGGTCATGACGGGCCTTTCCGAGTGCGGTTGTATTGGGGCACATTGTCGCACGCCGCGCGCTTGGGCGACGGCCAGGCCGCGTCAATTGTTTCGTCTCCGTCAAGTCTTTGGGCAAGAGCTACTTTTTCGCGGCACATCGACGCGGGTGCGATAAGATAGAACGCCATGCCCGGCTGCGCGGTTTACGCAGGCTGGGCAAATCTGTACGACGCCGCCCGGAACGACACGGGGCGGCACAGATCCATAAAGGAGGATCACTGGTATGAGCCAGACCCGTCCCATCGATGAGCATTCCATGCACACCCGTACCTGCGGCGAGCTTCGCTTCGAGAACGTGGGCGAAGAGGTCACCCTCACCGGTTGGGTGAGCCGTCGCCGCGACCACGGCGGCCTTATCTTCTGTGACCTTCGCGACCGCGAGGGCATCACGCAGCTCACCTTCGACCCCGAGCACTCCGACGGCGATGCCTTTAAGATCGCCGAGACCATGCGTCCCGAGTGGCCCATCAAGATCCACGGCGTCGTGCGCGCTCGTGGCGAGGAGACCACCAACACCAAGCTCGCGACCGGCGAGATCGAGGTCCTGACCGACCACGCCGAGGTACTCAATACGTCCGTCACCCCGCCGTTCCAGATCGAGGACGGCATCGAGACCAGCGAGGACACCCGCCTGCGCTATCGCTATCTGGACCTCCGTCGTCCCGAAATGATGACCAACCTCAAGCTGCGCTCCGACTTTACCTTTGCCATTCGCGAGGCGCTGCACAACCGTGAGTTCATGGAGGTCGAGACGCCCTCCCTGTTCAAGTCCACGCCCGAGGGCGCTCGCGACTTCATCGTTCCCAGCCGTATTCAGCCGGGCAACTTCTACGCCCTGCCGCAGTCCCCGCAGCTCCTGAAGCAGCTGCTCATGGTCGGTGGCGTCGAGCGCTACTACCAGGTTGCCAAGTGCTTCCGCGACGAGGACCTGCGTGCCGACCGTCAGCCCGAGTTCACCCAGGTCGATATCGAGATGTCCTTCGTGGACCAGAACGATGTCATGAGCGCGCTCGAAGAGGTTCTTGCCGATGCCTTCGGCCGCATGGGTGTCGAGATGCCCACGCCGCTGCGTCGTATGAACTACTGGGATGCCATGGACACCTATGGCTCCGACAAGCCCGATACCCGCTATGGCATGCACCTGGTCGACCTGACCGACATCTTTGCCAACTCCAAGTTCAAGGTCTTTGCGACTGCCGCAAACGAGGAGGGCTCCGTCGTCAAGGCCATCAACGCCAAGGGCGCCGGTGCCTGGGCACGTGCCAAGATCGATAAGCTCGCCGGCGTGGCCTCCACGTTTGGCGCCAAGGGCCTGGCATGGATCGCCTTCCGCGAGGACGGCTCCATCAACAGCCCCATCGTCAAGTTCTTCTCGGACGAGGAGATGGCCGCTCTGCGCGAGCGCATGGACGTCGAGCCCGGCGACCTTGTGATGTTCGCCGCCGGCCCGCGCCTGCTCTCCGACGAGATCCTGGGCGGCATGCGTTCGCACATGGCCAACGCACTCGAGATCAAGCGCGAGGGCCACGACTTCCTGTGGGTCGTCAATTTCCCGCTGTTCCATTGGGACGAGGACCGCAAGGCCTATGCTGCCGAGCATCAGCCCTTTACCCTGCCGACCGAGACCGACATCGCCAAGATCGAGGCCGATCCGCTGGCGGCCGGTTCGTGCACCTACGACTTTGTCATGGACGGCTTTGAGGCCGGCGGTGGCGGTATGCGTATCCACAACGCCGAGATGCAGATGTCCATGCTCAAGCTCCTGGGCTTTACCGAGGAGCGCGCCGAGTCTCAGTTTGGCTTCCTCATGGAGGCCCTCAAGTTTGGTGCGCCCCCGATGGGCGGTTTCGCTCTGGGCCTGGACCGCGTGTGCATGCTGCTCACCGGTTCCGACTCCATCCGCGACGTCATGGCGTTCCCTAAGACGGCCAGCGGCTCCGACCTTATGTCGGGCGCTCCGAGTGCCGTTTCCGGCGCCCAGCTCAAGGACGTCAGCCTGCGCCTGATGTAGGCAAACGGCTACATATTGCCTGTAACGAGGGAAGGACGCGTGCCTTCCCTCGTTTTTTATGCGCGGGCGTTGCGAGGGCATAGGTTGACTGGGCGTCGCGGAAACTGCGTCCCAGAATTTGCGTCCAAAACGGGTCGCAGTTTCCCAAACAGGGTCCTTTTGGAAACTGCGACCCAGAATCCAGCCAAATAACGGGACGCGCTTTCCGGTCGAGCTGTCTAACGGAAACTGTGCCCCAGAATGAGCGCTCAAACGGGACAGGTTTTCCGCAACAACTGTTTGGCGGAAAGCCTGCCCCAGTTTCTTATAGCGAGTCTCTCTGAACGAGCTGCATGTGCATGACGGTGGTGGTGGGCTCGGCACCCTTGATCATGTCGAGCGCAATGTTGGCGGCCATGTGTCCTTCTTCGCGCAGGGGCTGGCGGACGGTCGTGAGCGCGGGGACGCAGCGCGCCGCAATCTCGTGATCGTCGAAGCCGACGACAGAAACGTCCGCAGGAACGGATAGGCCTGCCTCGTTGAGTGCGGTGATGACGCCAGCCGCGATACGGTCCGATCCGCAGAGCACGCCATCGAAAGCAATCTCGCGCGCGAGGATCTGGTGCATGGCCTGATAGCCGTCTCCGCTGTTCCAGCCGGTATAGATAACGTTTGCGTCTGGGAGGTCTTCGCCCAAGACGGCGCGGTAGCCGCGCAGGCGGTCGACAACAGCGGGGTTGTCTTGCGGTCCCAACACGGCGACGATATCTTTGCGCCCGCGATCCTTCATGGCGAGTGCCGCAAAATGTCCGCCCTCTTCGTCGTCAGAGTAGACCGTCGAGAACACATCGCGATAGGGGTGGCCCTCGAGCTGGCCGCACAACACGGTGGGTACGCCCAGCTCGCGCAGCACCTCGAGCAGCTCGCTGCCTTTGTAGGGAGAGACGTCGATCACGGCGTCGAACGAGCGGCGCTCAAAGTGCTCGCGTGCGCGGTTGCGCTCATGCGTAGAAGACGCCTGCAAGATAACGGGCAGATAGGACGACTCCGACAGTTCCTCGGTAATGCCGCTCAAAAACTCGCTATAGGTGGGGTCGCTGAAGAGTTCACTCAGAGGCTCGGTCACGAGCACGGCGATGATTTCCGTGCGCCCGACAGCGAGCGCTCGGCCACGAGCGTTGGGGACAAAATTGACTTCCTTGGCCGCCGCGCGGACGCGCTTTTTGGTTTCCTCGCTAATGCGGGGCGAATCGTTGAGGGCGCGCGATGCCGTGGAGCGCGACACGCCGGCAGCTGCGGCAACCTCGGCAAGCGTAGGTGCGGTGTGAACTGGTTGTGTCATGGCGTCTCCTGGAAAATGCGGTCGATGTTGTCACTGATACGGGCTAGTGCGGATACAGCTTACTATAGTGCGCCTGAACAGCGTTCATGATATCCGGTGACCGGTGTCGTTTTGCAACCAAGCCGAAATCGAATACGTCTCGTGTGGGTGAGATATCAGCGGGCGTGGAGGTTGCCTACGAGCTTAAGAACGATGTCTTGTGCTGAGTTTCGATATTCAGGGTGACATAAGTGTTGCGATTGTACAACCGGTTGCACCGTTAACCCTGCCAAATCGACCGTTCAGCGGACAACCGGTTGCACAGTTTTTTACATCGCCCGTAAGATAAGGACAACCGGTTGCACAAGAATCACTACGATGATGAAGGAGCATCACCATGGACGCCATTAACGATTGGGAAAACCAAGCGCTCACCCACAGGAACCGCCTGGCACCCCATGCGTACTTTATGGGTTACGAGACCGCCGATCTCGCTGCAACGTACAGCCGCGAGCTGTCGCGCGGGTTTGTCCAGCTGTCCGGCTCGTGGCAGTTCCGCCTCTTTGAGGGCCCCGCTGCCGTCTCCAACGAGGAACTCTCCACGTACAAGCCCGAGTGGGATCACGTGGAGGTTCCGCACCTGTGGCAGGTGGACGGCTATGGCAACCTTGCCTACACCGACGAGGGTTTCCCGTTCCCGGTTGATCAGCCGTTCGTTCCCTCCGACGACCCCACGGGCGTCTACCAGCGCATCGTCAACCTTCCCGCCGTTCCTGCCGGCGCTCGCGAGATCATTCGCTTCGACGGCATCGAGAGCTATGGCGAGCTGTACGTCAACGGTCAGTATATCGGCATGACCAAGGGTTCGCGCCTGTCTGCCGAGTTCGACGTGACCGACGCGCTCGTCGAGGGCGACAACCTGTTTGCGGTCAAGGTCCTGCAGTACAGCGATGGCAGCTACATCGAGGATCAGGACATGTGGTGGGCCTCGGGCATCTTCCGCGATGTGTACCTTATGCAGCGTCCCGCCGCGCACCTGGTCGACTTTAGGTTCCGCACGCACCGCGAGGGCGATGCCGCTCTGATCACGCTCGATACGGTTGCCGAGGGCGCTTCCCGCGTTGTGTTTACGCTCAGCGATGGCGAGAACGTGGTGGCTACGGGTGAGTGCGTCGACAGCCATGCCGAGTGCAGCGTGACCGATGCCCACTTCTGGAATCCCGAGGACCCCTTCCTCTACGATCTTACGTTTGAGGTCTACGACGGCGACAAGGTGAGCGAGTACGTCCCGCATCGCCAGGGTCTTGCCGAGGTGACGGTCGAGGGCAATCATATCTACCTCAACGGCACTTACTTTAAAATGCATGGCGTCAACCGCCACGATCACGACGATCACAAGGGCCGCGCCCTGGGCCTCGATCGCATGCGCCGCGACCTGGAGCTCATGAAGCAGCACAACATCAACGCAGTGCGCACCTCTCACTATGCCAATGACCCGCGCTTCTACGAGCTGTGTGATGAGTATGGCATCATGCTGGTCGCCGAGACCGATATGGAGAGCCACGGCTTCGAGAATATCGGCAACATCGCCCTGGTTACCGACGACCCGGCATGGGAGCCGGCCTACGTCGACCGTATTGAGCGCCTGGTGATGCAGGAGCGCAACCACGCGTGCATCATCATGTGGTCGCTGGGCAACGAGAGCGGCTATGGCTGCAACATCCGCGCGATGTACGCCAAGGCTCACGAGCTCGATGGTCGTCCGGTCCACTACGAGGAGGACCGCAACGCCGATACCGTCGACGTCATTTCCACGATGTACTCCCGTGTGTCGCAGATGAACGACTTTGGTGAGCATCCGT
Organism: uncultured Collinsella sp.; assembly: GCA_947003675.1. Taxonomy (GTDB): domain Bacteria; phylum Actinomycetota; class Coriobacteriia; order Coriobacteriales; family Coriobacteriaceae; genus Collinsella. The sequence goes on from CAMQPJ010000007.1 coordinate 8,270, forward strand.
TCCCCAAGCCGCGCATCAACTGCGAGTATGGCCACTCCATGGGTAATGGCCCCGGAGGTCTGTCCGAGTACCAGGAGGTCTTCGATCGCTGGGATTGCATCCAAGGCCAGTTTATCTGGGAATGGTGCGACCACGGTTTGGCTGCTGTGACCGAGGACGGCGTTGCCTACGATATGTATGGTGGCGACAACGGCGATTACCCCAATAACAGCAACTTCTGCATCGACGGCATGGTGTTCCCTTGGCAGCAGCCGAGCCCGGGCCTTACCGAGTACGGCCAGGTCATCTGCCCGGTTCGCATGGCTTATGACGCCGAGGCGGGCGAGCTGACTGTCACCAACAAGCGCTGGTTTACCACCCTCGAGGATGTTTGCCTGTCGGCGGAGACCCTGGTGGACGGCGACGTGGTCTGCCGCAAGACGCTCATGCCCGGTGCGGTTGCCCCCGGTGAGTCCGTCCAGCTTCCGCTGGTGATTCACGAGGCCGCGGTAGGCGAGACCCTGCTGACTGTGCGCGCCTACACCATGGCCGCTCACGTCTGGTGCGAGCCGATGTTCCAACTGGGCGCAAACCAGTTTGCCATCGCAAACCATCCGGCGCCGGCCATTGCGGCCCCCACTCGTCCTGAGCTTACGGTCGAGGAGACCGAGCAGGAGATTCGCATTCACTCCCTCAACGGCGAGCTGACCTTCAGCAAGGTAAACGGCACCGTGAGCGAGTGGAAGGCATCCGGCCGCGACGTCATGGCCTCTGGCCCCCAGGTTGGTTTTTGGCATCCGCTCGTCGACAACCACGCCCAGGAGTACGACTCCCTGTGGAAGGACAACTTCATCGATGTAATGCAGACGTCCACCCGCAAGGTTACTTGGAAGCAGGACGGCAATGTGGTCGTCGTTACCGTGAGCCAGCGTATTGCTCCTCCCATCCGCGCGTTCGGCATGCGCGTCGAGCTCGTCTATACCGTGCTTCCGAGTGGCCGCGTCGACCTCAAGGTTTCCGGCGAGCCCTACGGCGACTATTCGGACATTATCCCGCGCATCGGCATCTCCTTCGAGGTTCCCGGTTGTGATCGTGCCGTCGAGTGGTATGGCCACGGCCCGGGCGAGAACTATCCGGACTCGCTGCGCGCCAACCCGGTCGGTCATTACCGCACTACGGTCGACGACATGTTCACGCCCTACGTTATGCCCCAGGACTGCGCCAACCGCGAGGGTATCCGCTGGGTCGCCCTGCGCTCCAGCCACGGTGACGGTCTGGTCGTGACGCGTCCGAGCGACGCCGCTTCCAATCCGTTCTCGTTCTCCGCATGGCCCTATAGCTGCGAGGCTATCGATAACGCCAAGCATGTCTACGATCTTGTCCCGGGCGACACGGTTACGGTCAACATCAACGACCAACTGCTCGGCCTTGGCTCGAACTCTTGGGGTTCCGAGGTGCTCGATTCCTATCGCACCCGTTTTGAGAGCTTCAGCTTTGAGGTGTCCCTGCGACCGCTGACGTCTGCCGATCTGGCTCAGGCGCTGGCACCCATTAAGGAGGCATAAGTCATGCATATCTTTAACTCGCGTGCCGATTTCGACGCCCAGATGAAGTCCGTCAAGAAGTGGATGCGTACCGGTCAGGCACTCGACGGCGTTTCTGAACTGCAGCACGATGTGGCGTACTCTATCGGCGACTCGCTGGTGTATTGGTGGGTGAACGCCCACGAGGCGGCTACTGCCGATCTGGTCGGTCACCGTCGCTACCATGCCGTGCTCGCCCCGCTCGACGGCAATCTGACCGTTGAGGTGGCTTCCAAGGCCGATCTTACCTGTACGCGCGCCTACAGCGATATCGATGATCGCGAGCGCTTTGAGGGTACGGGGGAGACCGTGACGATTCCCACCGGCGGCGTTGCCGTCGTCGAAATTGACGAGGCCTACCGTGTCGTGGCCGATGCCGCGGATCCCCGCGTCGTGGTACTGCACGTGACAGTCGAAGGTTATTCCTTCCCCAACAAGTAGTATTCGTCCGCCTGGGCGTTTGCTTCGCGCCGTTAAGGGGGATGGCTTTGTTGACTCCCTTTTCCCCATTCCCCTTAGCAGGTGCGCCGTCCGTGTTTGCACTTGCAGCTCGGACGGGTTTAGATGACATTTAACAGATGATTGGGAGGGCTTATGAGCTCTGAAAAACGAGGAACGATTGGTTCGTTCGCTCTGCTGGGCATGACGGTCGCCGCCGTGTTCGGTATCAAGAACATCATCAACAACAACGCGGCCATCGGCTTGGCAGCTGCGCCGTCGTTCTTCTTCGCCACGCTTTTGTACTTTGTCCCCTATACCCTGGTTACCGCCGAGTTCGTCGGCCTCAACAAGGACTCCGAGTCTGGCGTGTACGCATGGGTTAAGACCTCGATGGGTGGTCGCTGGGCGTTCCTGACGGCATTTAGCTACTGGTTCGTTAACCTGTTCTTCTTTGCGTCCGTCCTGCCCAACGTCATCATCTACGCGAGCTACGTGTTCTTTGGTGCCAACGCCGAGCTTTCGCAGCTGTGGATCACCATTATCGAGATCGTCGTCTTTGCTATCGCCACGTGGGTTTCGACCAAGGGCGCTAAGTGGATCGGCTCCATTTCCTCCTTCGGTTCGACCGCGGCTCTCGGCCTGACCGCCGTGTTCATCCTGCTGTCCCTGGCTGCTGCCTTTGGCGGCGTTGAGTTCGCTACGGCTCCTACTCCCGCTAACATGGCTCCCGACATGAGCAACTTCGCAACTGCGTGGGGCTTCTTCGGTACGCTTGCCTGGATCATCCAGGGCGTTGGCGGCGCTGAGTCTGTCGGCGTGTTCCTTAACGACCTTAAGGGTGGCGTCAAGGCCTTCGTGCGCACCGTCGTTATCGCCGGCCTGACCATCGGCCTTCTGTATGCAGGCGCTTCGCTGCTGGTTAACCTGTTCATCCCCGAGGGCGGCGTTGCCATCTCCACCGGTATCTTCGACGTATTCGGCGCTGTCTTTGCCCACTTTGGCATTCCCATGGAAGTGTCTACGCGCGCCATCGGCTTGATCCTTCTCGCCGCCACGCTGGGCTCCCTCATGATGTGGACCTCTGCTCCCATCAAGGTTTTCTTCACCGAGATCCCCAAGGGCGTCTTTGGTAGCAAGATCGTTGAGCTCAACGAGCATGGCATTCCCGCCCGCGCCGCTTGGCTGCAGTTCGCCATCGTCGTCCCCATCCTGATCATTCCGGCCCTGGGCTCCGGTAACCTCGACGACCTGCTCATGATCGTCACCAACATGACTGCTGCCACCGCTCTGCTCCCACCGCTGCTGATTTTGCTTGCCTACTTTATGCTGCGCAAGAACTTTGACGCCGCTCCCCGTGGCTTCCGCATGGGTTCGCGCAGCTTTGGCCTGGTCGTTGCCGCATTCCTGCTTGTGGTCTTCTGCTTCGTGCTTATCTGCGGCACCATTCCGCTCGATCAGCCGCTGTGGCTGACGCTGGTCTACAACGTTGGCGGCGTGGTTGTCTTCTTGGGCCTTGCCGTGATGTGGTACAACCGCTACATCAACCGCCTGCGCGAGACCGATCCCGAGGCCGCCGAGAGCGAGTTGCGCCCCTCCGTCCTCGACATGATGGAGTAGCGGCTAGGATTAATCTACGGCTGTGGAATAAATCGATTCCCTTTCCTAAGGAGGGGCCTTACGAGGCCCCTCCTTTTGCGTTTTGGGCATGGATTTTGGACCCTGTGGGCAAAAAATGCCAAATATGAGTACTGTTGCAAAATAAGTGCCATATCTATCGGCCGGTTTTGAGCAAAAATGGACTCAAAATCAATCTATCTAACCCCCTATAAAGGGCGTTTGACGGCTTTCAACCTCTCCGAATCGCTCAAATTAGGCAATTTGCTCTCGATTTTGCTGCTACTAAATTGGTGACAGTACTCATATTTGCCACTTTTTGACCACGGGGTATCCGGAGGGGGCCTCGACAAGCATCTAACGCTACAATAACTACCACGTGGCTGGGTTTGCCGGCCGAATGTGCGATGTCGTGGGAGGGGACATGGTCGAATTTACGAAGACGATTAAAGATCCGTTGGGATTGCATGCCCGCCCGGTTGCGCTGCTTTATGACATTATCGCCAAGCATCGTAGTGACGTGTCGGTCAGCATCGGTGACCGTCATACCGACGGTCGCGACGTTATGGGCCTGATGGCCCTCTACGGCGAGTGCGGCGAGGATGTTGTGTTCCGCGTTTCGGGCGTGGATGAGGCTTCCTGCGTTACGTCGATTAGAAACCTCTCGCTTTAAGCATGATAGGGCGCGGTAAAGGATGGTCCTTTGCCGCGCCTTTTTGTTTCGTATAGGAAACTTTTTCGAAATCTGAATAGGGACCCTTTCCAAAAAGTTAACCACGTGCTAGTTTACTAAAGCGAACATAGACGTGGTTAACTTTTATCGCGTCGATGTTGAGGACGAACTGACGTTAGGAGCAACTCATGTCTTGCGGACCGCAGATGCCGGCCATGCCGCTTTCGATGGTAAAAGCGGGCGAAACCGTGCGCGTGTCTCGTGTAAAGGGCAATGAGGACATGAAACACCACCTCAAGGACCTCGGCTTTGTCGAGGGCAACGAAATCCACGTGGTGAGCTCGAGTGGTGCCAATATCATCGTCACGGTGCTGGGCGCACGCTTTGGCATCGATTCCAAGGTTGCCATGCACATCATGACCGTCGGTTAGTCCGCAGCATTTCATAAAAACCGAAAGGGGGACAAGAGGATGAAGACGTTGGGTGACGTTAAGGTGGGCGAGAGCTCCACCATCGTCAAGCTTCACGGTGAGGGTGCGCTTCGCCGCCACCTTATGGACCTGGGGCTCATCAAGGGCACTTCGTTCAAGATCGTGAAGGTTGCGCCGCTCGGTGATCCGGTCGAGATCAACGTGCGCGGCTATGAGCTTTCCATCCGCAAGGAGGAGGCGGCCGTCGTCGAGGTCCAGTAAGGGCTCGCGGCGTATATTTCTGCAGATAAAGTTAGGTATTTCTAACTTAATGCAGCATTTTTGAAGCACATTATCCAGCCTGCGCGGAGAAGGCAGCGCGGGCACACAAGGAAGAAGGATTGAATGGCGGATTCTCAGATCCATGTCGCGCTGGCGGGTAACCCCAACTGCGGTAAGACCACGCTTTTCAACCTGATTACCGGCGCCAACGGCTACGTTGGCAACTGGCCCGGCGTCACGGTTGAGAAAAAGGAGGCCAAGCTCCTAAGCGACAAGAACGTTACCATCACGGACCTCCCCGGCATCTACTCGCTTTCCCCCTACAGCCCCGAGGAGCAGTGCTCGCGCGATTACCTCATGAGCGGCGAGCCCGATGTGGTCGTCCAGGTTGTCGACGCCACCAACCTCGAGCGCAACCTGTACCTGGCGCTTCAGGTCATCGAGACCGGCCTGCCCGTGGTCGTCGCCCTCAACATGGCCGACTTGGTCGAGAAGAACGGCGACAAGATCGACACGGACAAGCTCTCCAAGAAGCTCGGCTGCCCGGTCATGATGATCTCGGCCCTTAAGAACAAGGGCATCACGGAGCTGTTCGAGCAGGTCAAAAAGTCCGCTGCCTCCAAGGGCCAGGTGCCGGAGCACAAGTTCGACTCCTCCATCGAGGACGTTCTGACGCACATCGAGAACAACCTTCCGGCGAGCGTTCCCGCCAACAAGCGTCGCTACTACACCGTCAAACTGTTTGAGCGCGACGCGGACGCCTGCAAGCTCATCAACCTCACCAAGGAGAAGGCCGCTCGCGTGGAGCAGCTGGTCGCCCAGTGCGAGCAGGACTGCGACGATGACGCCGAGTCCATCATCACCGGTGAGCGCTACGGCGTGATCGCACACATCATCGACGAGTGCCTCACCAAGGCCCCGGCCAAGATGAGCACCTCCGAGAAGATCGACCGTGTGGTTACCAACCGTATCCTGGGCCTGCCGATCTTTGTGGTCATCATGTTCTGCGTGTACTACATCGCCGTTTCCACCCTGGGCGGAACGGTGACCGACTTCACCAACGATCAGCTCTTTGGCACCGACGGTTGGTATGTGCTCGGTCAGGGCCGCGATGCTTACGATGAGGCTGTCGAGGCCGCGGGTGACGACGCCGACTCGGTCGACCCGGCACAGTACGGCCCCTATGTCCCGGGTATCACCACCATGGTGCACGACGCCCTCGTGGCGGGTGGCACCGAGGACGGTGGCCTGGTCGATTCGCTGGTCTGCGACGGTATCGTTGGCGGCCTGGGCGCCATCTTCGGCTTTGTGCCGCAGATGTTCCTGCTGTTCGTGATGCTGTCCTTCCTGGAGGACTGCGGCTACATGGCCCGCGTCGCCTTTATCATGGACCGCGTGTTCCGCCGCTTTGGCCTGTCCGGTAAGTCGTTCATCCCCATGCTCGTGTCCTCAGGCTGCGGCGTCCCCGGCGTCATGGCCACCAAGACCATCGAGAACGAGAAGGACCGCCGCATGACGGTCATGACCACCACGTTCATCCCCTGCGGCGCCAAGCTGCCGATCATCGCCCTGCTCATGGGCTCCATCATTGGCGATTCTTCCACCACGGCCGCATGGATCAGCCCGCTTTTCTACTTCCTGGGCGTCTTTGCCGTCATCGCCTCGGGCCTCATGCTCAAGAAGACCAAGCTCTTCGCCGGCCGTCCGACCCCGTTTGTCATGGAGCTTCCTGCCTACCACTTCCCGGCGATCCGTTCCTGGGCGCTGCACGTGTGGGAGCGCTGCTGGGCCTTTATCAAGAAGGCCGGCACGGTCATCTTTGCGTCCACCGTCGTCGTTTGGTTCCTCTCCAACTTTGGTAGCTATAACGGTTCCTTTGGCTTCCTGCCTGCGATGGACGGCATCCCCGAGGAGTTTATGGACTACTCCGTGCTTGCCATGCTGGGCAACCTGGTCGCTTGGATCTTCGCCCCGCTCGGCTTTAGCACCTGGCAGGCCACCGCGCTGACTGTCTCTGGCCTCGTCGCCAAGGAGAACGTCGTCGCCACCGCCGGCTCGCTGCTGTCCGTCGCCGACGCGGGCGAGACCGACCCGAGCCTGTGGACCGCGTTTGCCGGCATGTTCCCCACCATGGGCGCTTGCGTGGCCTTCGGCGCCTTCAACCTGCTGTGCGCTCCGTGCTTTGCCGCCATTGGCACCATCCGCAACCAGATGGATTCCGGCAAGTGGACTGCGATCGCCATCGGTTACGAGTGCGCCTTCGCTTGGGTGATCGGCCTGTTCATCAACCAGTTCTACAACTTGCTTGTTCTTGGACAATTTGGTATCTGGACGATTGTGGCCATTGTGCTGCTGGTTGCGATGCTCTTCCAGATCTTCCGCCCCATGCCCAAACATGCATGGACCGACGAGGACGAGACCAACACTGCTTCCGCCGCAGTTTCCGCTTAAGTCCGAATAAGGATTAGCCCCTTTTCACGAGCCCGGGTGTCCCAGCGACACTCGGGCTTTTTGGTGGGGGAGATGTGGCGTTTCCGCAGATAAAACCGACCAAAATAAACCTGTCCCTTTTTGGTAGGTGGAGGATGGGGTAAAGTAAGTGGTGGTTAACTAGAGGAGGCTTGCTATGGCACCTATCGATATTGTTGTACTGGCTGTTATCGGCGTTGCGTTTGTCGCGGTATGCGTGCGCATCTACCGCAAGGGCACCTGCGCCGACTGCGCTCAGGGTGGCGTTTGCACGGGGCATTGCTCCAACAAAAAGACGTGCGCCGCGCTGAAAGGCGTCGACAAAATCGCCGAAGACTTGGGCCGCGGTATCAAGTAAGGCCCAGACATCTAAGCGCCTCGCGAGCATCCGTTCGCGGGGCGTTTTTCACTTTTGTGGGGTGGGCTAGAGACGCTGCATGCGGTACCCGACACCCATGTGCGTCTGAATCATCTTGGGGTGAGAGGGGTCTGCCTCGATCTTCTTGCGCAGGGTGCGCATGAACACGCGCAGGCTCGCCAGATCGCTGTCCCAGCTCGTGCCCCATATCTCGCGGGTGATGAAGGTGTGGGTGAGCACCTTGTCGACGTTTTTCGCCAGAAGGACGAGCAATTTGTACTCGGTTGGGGTGAGCGAGAGCTCGCGTCCGTCTTTCGTTGCGTATCCCGCGGCGTAGTCGATATGCAGCGGACCGTTGTCGAACGTGCTCGCTTCTGTCGACTCGCTCGACGCCATCGAGGAGCGCCTCAAATTCGCACGGACGCGCGCGAGCAACTCATCCACAGAAAAGGGCTTGGTGAGGTAGTCGTCTGCCCCTGCGTCAAGTGCTGCAATCTTGTCGGAATCTTCGGTGCGCGCCGAAATGACGATAATGGGGACTGCCGACCAGCTTCGGATCTTCGTGATGACCTCGATACCGTCAATGTCGGGAAGGCCGAGGTCGAGCATGATGAGGCTGGGGCCGTGCGACACCGCATCCATGATGGCGGCCTGGCCGTTGCAAACCTTGCTCACGACATAGCCGTGGAGGTCAAGCGCGGTCGAAACGAGGTTTTGAACGGTCAGGTCATCTTCGACCAGGAGGATGCGTGGCTTAGCGGCATTATTCATGAATCTCAATCTCCTCGGCGGGCAGGGTAAAACGGAAGACGGCCCCATGGGGGTGGTTGTCGCGAACCTCGATGACGCCGCCATGCGCCTCCACGATGGAGCGGCAGAGCGACAGCCCAAGGCCGATGCTTCGGCGTGAATCCACGGGCCGCGTATCGCTTGAGGTGAAGAAGCGCTCAAAGATATGAGGCTTGTCGCAGTCTGCCACACCCGGCCCATCGTCTGCGACGTCCACCACGACGAACGCACCCTCGCGACGTGCGCTGATGGTGACAGTCGAGTCCTCGGGCGTGTATTTGAAGGCGTTCATGATGAGATTCGTAAGCACCTGCATGATGAGATGGACGTCGATGCGTACCAGCAGGATGTCGTCAGTGTGCTCGATGGTGACGGCGCGTCCATGCGATGCTTGGGCGACATGGCTGAGGGCGGCCTCGATGACCTCGTCGATAAGCTCGGATGTTAAGTTGAGGCGAATGGTGCCGTCCTCGACGCGTGTGATGGCGAGGAGGTTCTCCACGGTATCGATAAGCCAGAGGGAGTCGTCGTAGATGGCATCGGCAAGATCGCAGCGTTGTTCGAGGCTGAGCTTCTCGTCGCTCTTCCGAAGGATTGCCGCAGATCCGGATATAGCCGTGAGGGGTGTCCTCAAATCGTGGCCGATGGAGCGCAAAAGGTTGGCGCGCAGCTGCTCGTTTTTCGCCAAGACCGCAGCCTCTTCGCGCTCTTGCGCCGCCCGGTCGCTTTCGAGCGCCAAGGCGCATTCACCTACGATAGATAGGACGATCGAATGCTCGAAGGCTTCGATCTCGCGCCCCTCCAGG